>DASYSV010000352.1:0-7517 GCA_036010185.1 Puia sp. | reverse complement strand
TAATCGACGACATAATCGACACCCTCCCTAAGCGTCTGGCCGCCGGCGGTGACGACCACCGAACCGGGAGGCACGTTATAGGCATTCAGGGAAAGGCTCGAAGTCGATTGTCCCTTTGCGCTTCCGGCCAGGACATAGCGGTCCACGTTGGCATAGGTCTGCGCCACTGCTTTTATCGTATCGTACAGCTGATAGAAAACATATTTGTTCTTCACCGATTGGGGCTGCCCCGCAAAAGCAAGCGTATCGAGGTCCCTGCCGAAAGGCTCCAGCACCGGGAAGATGATCCGGCCCTGGCTGGACATGACCGTCAACCCCTCGATATAGTCGAAGACCCCGTCGGGCCCCGGATCGTTGTGGGCATTCAACCGGTCCAGACCGAGCACGGTAATGAGGGGAAGATTCGCCCTCGGCCCTTCCGGCAGGTAGCGCTTGGTCCCGAGGCTGGGTTGATCGTAGTTGACATTGAACTGGAATCCTTGTTGCTGGATATTGCTCAGGTAACCGCCGACCGACGTTTTCAGGGAATAGATATTCTTCATCATCAGATTCCAGATCGGCAGATTGGTACGCTGCGAGGTCGCCTTCAGCAATTTGAGGTACAGCACCTTGGATGACCCGCCGAAGGTGCCGGAGGTGGTGTCGGGCGGAACGTCGGTGGAGAATTCCCCCACCTGATAAATATGACCGTTATAGCTGTACTGATATGCGACGGCCAACACATCGTTGGCCTGAAGAGTTTGATTCAGCGAGATGAAACCGATCTGGGGATTGAAATAATAATCCGTGGGGTTCAGTTTTCTGGCATAGACGATCTCGAAATCCTGCACCTGCGACAAACCCAACGAATTCATTTTGGACGCCGCCGTGGTCGGGCTTCGGCTCGAGGGATCGTTGATGATGCTGCGATATTCGCTATTGTTGTCATTGCTGGGGTAAGGCTGGTTGGTCAGCGGCCGGATATTAGGATTGTAGGGTTTGGTCTCTCCAAGATCCATCAGACCCACGATCTGCCGGGAGCCGGTGTCGATACCATTGCGGTTGGTCACCCAGACCTCCATGCGCAGGATCTGTACCTGCGAAGTGACCAGGGGTATCCTCGACATAGCCGCATTGTAATTGTCGTGAAAGTACTGGGCCAGCAGGAAGTGCCGGTTCTCATCATAATCGTCCGCCTTGAATGAAAAGGTGGTGACCGATGCCCCGCCGGAGGAATTAACAGATTGTTTCTGAGAACGTTGATTCGCAAGTACCGCCGTAACGGTCAGCTTGCCGAACTGCAGTTTGGTCTTGATCCCGAACAGCGACTGGGCACCTGTCATCAGGGTGCTCGGCGTGGTGAAGGAAACGTTCCCGGCCTCTATCTTCTTGATGATCTCGTCGGAGCTGCCGGTATAATCCAGCTTTAGCTGGTTCTCAAAGTCGAAATTGGCGAGCGTATTATAGCTGATCGGGAGTTTTAGCTTATCGCCGATGTTGCCGACCACCTGCAGGTTGGCATTCATGTTGAAGTCGAAACCGCCTGTCCGCCGCGCGCTTTCGGGAAGGGTCGGGTTCTGGATGTTCTGTCCCTGGTATCCGGCCATGATGTCCACTGTTCCCTGAGGCCGGATATCGATCTTCCCGGTCCCGAAAATACGGTTGAACAGGTTGTTGCCGACATAGAGCTTTGGACGCATCGCCCGGTTGAGGGCGCTCATGGCATCGGCCCGTTTGCGGAAATAGGCGTCTTCGGCCGAATCTCCGACCATTTTCATCATTTCGTCATATGTGAGATAGGTCGGTTTCCTATAATACTGATTACCAATCTTCTCCATGATATAGAACTGATTGGTGACGGGATCATAGACGATCGAATCGCGTAAATTGGGGGGATTCCTGAGATACCATGGATTGAGGTTGGGGTTGGTGAACCTGTCTCCTCGTCTGTCCTCGATGGGCCAATGGAGAGTGTCCTTCTTTGCCGTATCGCCCTGAAGTCTGCGGAGAGAGTCGCGTTGACGCCGCATGGAATCGGCGGCCCTTTGCAATTGTGGATTCGAACCGGTATCCACCCGTCCGGGTTGCTGGAATGGATGAGCAGCCACGGTCATGGAAGACACAACCGCGACAGCCGTCAGCGCTGCCATTGCCAGGATCAACAAAATCGAGTGGCGGGTCAAACTTTCCTCAAGAATTAGTTAGGTAGAGTTTCGCCGATAGGCTACAAGATTTTTAAAGCGTTCTTAATGATATCCTCGATCTTCTCTGCCCCGGCGCCTTCTTTTAAGACCTTTTTGATGGCATTTTCTGCGGCAGGTCTGGCTATTCCCAGCGTGATCAGTGCATTTAACGCGTCCTGTTCTACCGTATTGTTGGTGACTGATGAAATATTTAGGGTCTCTTCCCTGCCTTTTCCCACCTTATCGCGCAGCTCCAGAATGATCCTTTCCGCGGACTTTTTACCGATGCCCTTTATACTCTCCAATTGTCGCGCATTTCCCTGCAGAATAGCCTTCGTGATCTCTTCCGGTTTCAGCGAAGACAACATCATTCGGGCGGTGGAAGCGCCGACCCCCGAGACGCTGATCAGGTGGATGAACATGTCTTTTTCCGCCTTGTCGATAAAACCGTACAGGATATGCGCGTCTTCGCGGATATGCAGGTAAGTGAGTAGAATGCCGCTTTCCAGATTTTGGATGCTCGTATAGGTATTAAGGCTGATCTGCAGCTCGTACCCTACCCCCCCTGCCTCCAAATGCACCAGGGCGGGACTCTTGTAGACAAAATTTCCGCGTAAGAAGGCGATCATAGCTACGAAAATAGGGGAAAATACGTGCCGGAAGTGCTCATTGGATATTTTTCCCCACCTTTGCAAAAAACTTTTCTTCACCTGATTGGAAATTTATAATGAGTAAGAAACTGACCGCCGCGATCACAGCGATCGGAGGATACGTACCCGAAGACCGTTTGACGAATGCAGATCTGGAAAAAATGGTCGACACCAATGACGAATGGATCCGGACACGGACGGGGATAGAGGAAAGAAGGATATTAAGAGAGCCCGGCAAAGCCACTTCGGATCTTTGCGTACCTGTCGTACAGGAGATCTGCCGCAAACGGGGTATCGATCCGATGGAGATCGATATTCTCATCGTTGCCACAGTCACAGCAGATATGCTGTTTCCTGCAACGGCAAATATCGTTTGCGACAAGGTGGGCGCGAAGAATGCCTGGGGCTTCGATATGAGCGCGGCGTGCTCGGGTTTTTTGTATTCATTGACCACCGGCGCCATGTTCATCGAGAGCGGCCGGGCGAAGAAAGTGGTCGTGGTAGGTGCCGATAAGATGAGCGCCATCGTGGACTATAGTGACCGTACCACCTGTATCATCTTCGGCGACGGCGCCGGCGGTGTCCTGCTCGAACCCAATTATGACGGGTATGGCATTCTGGACAGTCTTCTGAAGAGCGATGGCAGCGGCAGGAATCATCTTCACATGAAAGGAGGCGGGTCGTTGCATCCGTCCTCTTTCGAAACGGTTGCTGCCAAAGAGCATTATATCTATCAGGAAGGCCAGGCCGTGTTCAAATTTGCCGTGAAAGGCATGGCCGACATCAGCGCCGAATTGCTGGAGCGTAACAATCTCAAATCCGACGATATCGCCTGGCTCGTTCCACATCAGGCCAACAAACGCATCATCGACGCCACCGCCCACCGGATGGGCCTCCCGGAAGAAAAGGTGATGATCAATATCCAGCGATACGGGAACACCACTGCGGGGACCATCCCGTTATGTCTCTGGGATTGGGAAGACAGGCTTCGCAAGGGCGATAATCTCGTATTGGCCGCTTTCGGCGGTGGATTCACCTGGGGCGCTACCTGGGTAAAATGGGGGTACTAGACTATGGACTCTATCGCCATCCGCCGGGCCGTTCGCGAAGACTGCCCCCGTCTGCTGGAACTGATCCGTGAACTGGCCGAATTCGAACGCGCCCCACAGGAAGTGACGGTAACACCGCAACATTTCGAAGACAGTGGCTTCGGGCCGCACCCCGTCTGGTGGGCATTTGTCGTCACCATCAACGGACGTATCGAAGGATTTGCCCTGTATTATATCCGTTATAGTACCTGGAAAGGACAACGTCTTTACCTGGAGGACCTCATCGTCACCGAAGAAATGCGCGGAAAGGGACTGGGGAAATTGTTATTCGAACGGTTGCTGCAGGAAGTGAAGGATAGTGGATTCACCGGCATGGTCTGGCAGGTGCTGGACTGGAATGAACCGGCTATCAATTTCTATAAAAAATACGGCGCTCAATTGGATGCGGGATGGATCAATTGTTCGCTTTGAGTTGCCAACGGCAACTCAAGGACAATCATTAGCCTTAGCTGACTCCATCCACCTGCACCGTCTTGTCTATCTTCTGGATCAATCCCTGTAACACCTTGCCGGGGCCTATCTCGGTGAAATGCGATGCACCGTCGGTGATCATAGCGCGCACCGACTGCGTCCACTTTACGGCCCCGGTCAGCTGATCGATGAGGTTCTTTTTGATCTCGTCTTTGGCGACCACGGCCTTTGCCGCCACATTCTGATAGACGGGGCAGGTCGGGTTGTAAAAAGTCGTTTTCTCGATCGCGCCGGTCAATTCGTCTGCTGCCGGCTCCATATAAGGCGAATGAAATGCCCCGTGTACGGGAAGGATCAACGCCCGCTTGGCGCCCGCCGTCTTCATTTGCTGGCAAGCAGCTTCCACCGCACGGACCCCTCCGCTGATAACCAGCTGACCCGGACAGTTATAGTTGGCGGGTACGACGGTCTCACCCGTCTCGCCGCTGACACGCGCGCATATCTCCTCGACCTTTTCGTCCTCCAGACCGAGGATGGCCGCCATAGAGGAATGTTCTTTTTCACAGGCATGCTGCATGGCGCCCGCGCGGGCCGCTACCAGTTGCAACCCGTCCTCGAAGCTCAATACCCCGCAGGCCACCAACGCCGAGAACTCGCCAAGGGAATGTCCTGCCACCATCTCGGGTCTGCTGTTCTCGATACCTTTGAAGGCGATCACAGAATGTAAAAAGATTGCCGGCTGGGTCACCTTTGTCTGACGAAGATCTTCTTCGCTCCCGGAGAACATGATGTCCGAAATACGAAATCCCAATATATCGTTGGCTTGTTCTAATAATTTCTTGGCGAAAGCGCTGTTATCGTAGAGATTCTTCCCCATGCCCGGGAACTGCGATCCCTGGCCCGGGAAAACGTATGCGTGCTTCATACCGGTCTAAGTTTTTGATGGGCCGGCGAACCGGGGGTCCGCCCAAACCGCAAATATGCCACAAAGCACCGACTCAGCAAAGAAAATCTTATTGTTCGGTCGCTATTTCAATGCAGATTCGAGGAGATCAGTTTGGTGAACTCGCTGCGGGTTTCATTCTTTTCGAATTCACCCCAAAAGGCCGACGTGGTCGTTACGGAGTTTTGCTTTTGTACACCGCGCATCATCATACAAAGATGCGACGCTTCGATGACCACCGCGACACCCAGGGGGTTCAGCGTTTCCTTGATGGCGTGCAATATCTGGGTGGTCATTCGTTCCTGTACCTGGAGCCTTCTGGCGTATACGTCGACTACCCTGGCGATCTTGCTCAGTCCCGTGATCCATCCGTTAGGGATATAGGCGACATGCGCCTTGCCGAAGAAGGGAAGCATATGGTGCTCGCACAGACTGTACAGCTCGATGTCCTTCACCAGGATCATTTCGCTCACTTCCTCGTGGAATTTGGCCGAATTGAGAATGGCATGTGCGTCGAGGCTATAGCCCTGCGTCATGAACTGCATAGCCTTCGCCACACGTTCCGGAGTCTTGAGAAGACCTTCCCGCTTCGCATCCTCGCCCAACAGATGCAGTGAATCCCGGTAGCTCTTCGTCAGTGCCGTGGTGATCTCTTCGTCGTAGTGTTCGATTTTCGAATAAGCCATTTGATGGATTTAAACGCCAATGTATGGGAGAGGTCTCCGCCTCTCTTGTCTTCAGGCGGGGTATTCTACAAAATTTCTTTCCGTTTCATATAGTCTTACCTTGAGCTCGAGCTCCCGATCGATCCTCGCTCTCAACAGATCATAGATCACTATCGCGATATTTTCCGCCGTAGGATTGAGATCATGGAAAAACTCAGTGTCCAGATTGAGGTTCTTGTGATCGAACCTTGCCAATACCTCCTCTGCGGTGATCACGGACAATACCTTCAAATCCATGACATACCCTGTGTCGGGGTCAGGCACTCCCGTCACCTTCACCACCAGCTCGTAGTTATGCCCGTGATAATGCGGATTGCTGCATTTACCGAAAACTTCGGTATTTTTCCGGTCATCCCAGGCCGGATTGAAAAGGCGATGCGCCGCATTGAAATGTTCCCGCCGGAACACGGCTACTTTTTTCATTGTCATTTATTTATTCACCGAAATATTCTACATAGATCCTCGGAGTCTCATACAACTTGATGGAGTGGAGACAAACTCCCGCAGGCAAATGCTGCTGCAACTGCTGCCAGATACCGATCACCAGGTTCTCCGTCGAACACATCTTACCCTGCATGAAATCCACGTCCAGGTTCAAATTCTTGTGATCCACCTTCCCGATGATATGCTCGCGGATGATCTCGCCCAATCTCTTTACGTCGAATACGAACCCCGTATCCGGGTTCGGCTCCCCCTTGATCGTCACATACAGCTCATAGTTATGCCCATGCCAGTTCTCATTGGCGCATTTGCCAAAGACATCCTCATTTTTCTCCCTGCTCCAGCCGGGGTTATACAGCTTATGAGCCGCATTGAAATGTTCCAGTCGCGTCAAATAGACCAAACGAAAAAATTTCCGCAAAGGTAATGCATAGGAGCCGGATATTTGCACCATGCATATCCTGCTGGCGGCCGCAACAACGTTTGAAATTCAACCTACTATTGAGGGAGGCTGGTCTCAGGTCCTCATCACCGGCGTTGGCGGCGTCGCCACCACCTGGTCGCTAATGCGCCAAATTGGCATCCATCGCCCGGATCTCATCGTCCAGGCCGGCATTGGCGGCTGTTTCACGGATGCAAAACCCGGCACCGTATTCGCCATCCGCGAAGACGAGCTCGCGGATCTCGGCGTATGGGAAAATGAAAGTTTTCTCACTCTCTCCGATCTCGGACTAGCGGACGTGAACAGACTGCCCAATCCTTACCACGATCTCCTCGCCTTTACCGGGCTACCGGAAGCAAGTGCTTTGACTATCAACGAAATAACCACCGACCCGCGGCGAATTGCCTGGTACAGGCAAAACAGGGACGCAGTTGTCGAATCCATGGAAGGCGGCCCACTGCATTATGTGTGTCTGCGGGAGAACATCCCCTTTTTGCAATTGAGGTCCATATCCAATACCGTAGGCGTCCGCGACAAGACAAAATGGGATATCCGTCTGGCGATCACGCGTCTGAATGAACAATTGACCCGTATCCTCCACCGACTGTCGTCAGCCGACCCCTCCCTACTTACA
>DASYSV010000347.1:0-30068 GCA_036010185.1 Puia sp. | reverse complement strand
CGCAGGATATATTGGATGACACCGGGCTCAGCCGTAGCAGCCTTTACGATACTTACGGCGACAAGCACAGCCTGTTCCTTCAAAGCCTGCGCCGCTATCGCGATCGCGAGACGGCCGCCGCCATCCGTTTTCTCGACGAGTCGGAAGACGCAACGCTGGCGATCCGGCAGATCTTTCAGCATGCCTATGAAGTATTGGTGAATATGCAGCAGCAAAAGGGCTGTCTCATGATCAATACGCTTCACGAGCTGGTGCCCCATGACCCCGAAGTCGCGGCCCTCGTGTTCGAAAACCGCCAGGCCCTCGAAGATGCGTATACCCGTGCCGTACGCCGCGGTCAGCAACAGGGAGGAATAAGCAACACCCACCAGCCCCGCGCGCTGGCGCGCTATCTGCTCAATAGCCTCTGGGGGCTGACGGTGCATCTGAAGCTCGGAATTGCCAAACGCACCGCCGACGATATCGTAAAAATTACCTTGTCGGTACTTTAGACTATTGTTTACTTTAGGCGAATAATGCAACAGCCGCCAACACTTATTCCCAGCCGCCGCCCGCCTTACAAAAAGGGCTTTTGGTGTCTCATTCCGCTGATCGGCGCCTTTGTCGGTCTCACCATCCTGCTGATCGGGATTTTCAGGTACAAGGATGTCAAATACACCCTTATTGGTCTGCTTGGCATCGCCTGGACGGTCATTATTTATTCTTCACTCTATCTCTATTCGCAAAGCCCCACCGGCAGGGAGGGATTTAAGTTCTTCACCCAAAACAATCTCAATCAAACGGTGGCGGAAATCGAGCTTTACCACATTCAACGCGGGCGGTATCCGGATAGCTTACAGCAATTGAAGTCCATCGATTCTTTTCCCCCCATATGGGATCCGATGCAACGGGTTGGGAAATCTCCCAAACTCAATTACGGCAGGGTCGGCGACAAATATTTTCTGTTTTCTTCCGGCCTGGATGGTATTCCCCATACAAAAGACGATCTCTATCCCCAGATTGCTATTCACGACAGTTCGAAGATCGGGCTTATTCGGCCTGAATAGGTGATCCTTCCTGCACCGTCGTATTCCGATAGTGGCGTTCTAAACCCTCCTTAAAAATACACTATCTTACATGATGTGGATAACACCCAACACCTGATCACGCCCGAAGGCACCCGCGATTCACGCACCTGGGAATTCGACGGCATCCGCATGGGACATGCCCTATCACGATTCAATGGTCTGACGAGCTTCAGCGCGCATAGCCCGCATAGCGATGTCATCCGGCTGCACATCGGGTTGAAAGGTAATTACAGCTGGCACTACAAGCAACTGGACCGCGATTTCCATCTCATCGGGGGCCATCACAACCTGCTTTATTCGAAGGACTTTGATATGACCGTCGCGAACCGGACCCCCGAGCTCGAGACTTTCGGCATTCAATTTCCCCGCGAGACCTTCCTTCGTATGACCGACAACGCGAGCGATATCCTTCGCAGGTTCGCGGACCGGATCGTCGCCGGGGAAAGCGCAATGATGTCGGAGGAGTGGGGCGCTGTGAGCCCGGCCATACAGCAGGTGGTGCGACAGATTCTGGACAACCCCTATAAGGGCGACCTGCAGCAGATGTTCCTCCTTTCCAAAAGCATCGAGCTGCTGGTGCTATGCGCCGAATCCTGTAGCGCAGCCTTGTCTGCGAAGCGCGGCGATGACTTCATCAGGACCCCGGCCGATCGGGAGAAGCTCGCGGCCGTTCGCGATCTCATCAACCAGCGCCTCGACTCCCCGCCCAATCTTTCCGAGATAGCACGGACCGTCGGGCTCAACGAATACAAGCTCAAACGTGGATTTAAGGAAATGTTCCGCATGACCGTTTTCGGTTACCTGACCGAACAGCGGCTTCTCCTCGCGCGTCAACACCTGTTGGATACACGCAAGACGGCGGCGGAGATATCGTATGAGCTGGGCTATACGACGCCGCAGCATTTCAATAATGTGTTCAAACGTCGATTCGGGGAGACTCCGGACTCCCTTCGGACGGACTCCCTTCGGGCAGACTCCGCCGGGCCCCCCGGCGAGCCCAAACGAAGAAAAAATCCCTAAAATGCAATCCCGGCGGTTTCATTCATCGGATCATTGCAAAAAAATAGAATATGAACCAGCCGCTAGTCGTAAAAAGCTCCATTTCCATTCACGCGCCCGCCGCCAAAGTGTGGGATGCCCTGACCAACCCCGAACAAACGAAAAAATATATGTTTGGCTGCGCTGCCCTTTCCGACTGGAAACCAGGCAGCCCGCTCATCTGGAAAGGCGTCTTCAATAATGTAGAGATGGTGGCGGTAAAAGGCCATATCGTCACCATCGAGCCCAACAGGCTGCTGGTCTATACCGTCATCGACCCCAATAACGCGGAGATACCCGATATTCCCGCGAACTATCTGACCGTCACCTGCGAGTTCTCCGAAGAGCACGGCCGAACGCTGCTGACCGTTTCGCAGGGAGATTACAATACCGTGGCGCAAGGCGCTGTCCGGTACGAACACTCGGTCAGGGGCGGCGGCTGGGATCCGATGCTCGTGCAGATAAAAGCGCTGGTCGAAGGCTGAGGTTGTCCCGATAATTCCGATCTTTATCGGAAACCACCAGGGTCAACGCCGAATGAAGGAAAAAGACCGCATATGGATATTGATGGCTCGCAAGCTAACCGGCGAGGCCACACCGGAAGAAATAGCAGAACTCGAACTATTTCAACAACAACATCCGGAATCGACCTATTCGCTACAGGTATTGGCGGATCTCTGGCGTAGCCGGCAGTCGCCGGAAGTGCCGGACGCCGATTCGGCTTTCAACCGCCATCTCACCCGGATGGCGCTCCGCGATCTAAAGCGTATTCATCGGGAACCCGTGGCTGCCGCTGTCAAAGCCGGCCCATTCGCACAGACCCGCGATCTCATCGACAACTATTTCAAGATCGCCTGGCGCAGCCTTCTTCGTAACAAGGGATTCACCGCGATCAATATTTCCGGTCTTGCCATCGGTCTGGCCAGCGCCATAGTGCTGCTCCTTTGGATCCGGAACGAGCTTTCTTTTGACCAGTTCCATACCAACCGCGACCGGATTTATCAGGTGATGAGCCGGGGCTCTTTCGACGGCCGTATGGAAGTGAATAGCAACACGCCAATGGTGTTGGGACCCGTATTGCAGACAGGCTATCGTGACGAAGTGGAGACCGTCGTTCGTCTAAATTGGGTCGGCGCCTTCATCCTGTCTGCCGGCGACAAACATGTCGGGACCCAGGGCTACCTTACCGACCCCGGTTTCTTCCGGCTGTTCAGTTTCCAACTGCTGGAAGGCGACACCGCTACCGCGCTGAATGGTCCCCGTAAGATCGTGCTGACCCGACGGCTGGCGGAAAAGCTCTTCGGCAACGATGATCCGCTGGGTCGCAACGTCCGGGTCGACAGTACGGGCGATTTCATCGTCAGCGCCGTCATGAAGGACCAGCCGCCCAATACCGCATTTACCTTCGAATACCTGATCCCCTGGTCCTATACCAAAGAAGTGCACTGGGAGGAGACCAGCTGGAAAAAAAGCACCATTGCGACCTATGTACTCCTCCGGCCGGGTGTTACGGAAGGGGACGCGGAGAGTCGCCTGCGCACGGTCCTTCACGCGCACCAGCCGGAACTGAGCTCGCTGCTCTTTCTTCATCCCATGCGCAAATGGCGGCTGTACTCCAATTTCGTGGACGGCAAGGCCACGGGAGGAGAGATCAATTTCGTCCGCATGCTGGCTATCATTGCTGCCTTTATCCTGGCCATCGCATGTATCAATTACATGAACCTCAGCACCGCCCGCAGCATCCGTAGGGCACGCGAGGTGGGCATACGCAAGGTGGTAGGGGCGGGGAAGGGATCGCTGATCAGCCGCTTTCTCGGGGAATCGGTCCTCATCGCGGCGCTGGCAGGTATCCTGGCGCTGGGCATCGTCGTGGTGGCATTACCGTGGTTCAACCGGCTGATCGAGACGGGGTTGAGTATCCCATACGACGATCCGCTCTTCTGGCTGGCCGGCATCGCCTTCGTCGTTTTTACCGGGTTGCTGGCCGGCAGCTATCCCGCCTTCTATCTCTCGGCCTTCCGGCCCGTCAATATCCTCAGAGGACATTTCAGGACGATACATGCGCTGGTTACACCAAGACGGATTCTCGTGGTTTTTCAATTCACCTTCGCCATCGCCTTCATCATCTGCACCATCGTCATGTACCGCGAGTTCTACTATGCGGGCCACCGCGATATGGGTTATAACAAGAAAGGGCTCGCTTTTATTTACATAAAAGGCGATATCCGCAAGAATTACCCTGCGATCCGCGACGAACTGATCGGCAGCGGCGCCGTCACCGAACTTACCCGCAGCAATGCGCCATTCACCGAAATATGGAGCTCGGGTGATGGCTATCAGTGGAAGGGCAAGGATCCGAAACAGGAGACCTGGTTCATCGAATACCGGACCGACCGCGGGCTCACCTCTACTTTGGATCTGAAGGTGCTCGCCGGCCGTGACATCGATGTCGAAAAATATCCTTCCGACAGCACTGCGCTCCTTCTCACCAGCGAAGCCGCCAAAACGATGGGTTTCGCCAATCCCATAGGCCAGACAGTGGTGAATAACGGCTTTACCTATCACGTGGTGGGTGTGGTTGCTGATTTCATAACGGGGACCCTGTTCAACAGGGTTCTGCCCATTGTCATCCAGGGACCGACGTCCTGGTTCGGCGCGCTGACCTTCCGGTTCAATCCGCGTAACGATCGTGCCCGCAACGAACGGACCCTGGCATCCATCGTAAAAAAATACAATCCAAACTATCCCTTCGAATATTTCTATGTCGACGACTTTGTAGCAGCGAAAATGCAGGGGGATAAACATTTCGGCACCCTGGCCGCGCTCTTCGCCGGCATGGCCATCTTTATCTCCTGTCTGGGCCTCTTCGGTCTTTCCGCCTATATGGCCGAGTCGAGGCTCCGCGAGATCGGGGTCAGAAAGGTGCTGGGCGCCTCCATCATGCGACTGACCGCACTGCTTTCAAAAGATTTCGTTATACTCGTTTGCATCGCCTTCGTCATCGCCTCGCCGGTAGCATGGTGGTTCATGCGCCAATGGCTGGATGGGATTCCCTATCACATCGATCTGAACTGGTGGATATTCCCGCTGACCGGCGTGCTCTCGCTGTGTATCGCCGCCGGCACCGTCGGATACCAGGCGATAAAGGCCGCGCTATCCAGTCCGGCCATGGTGCTCCGCACGGACTAACCCTCCGATCGCCATCCGCCCGATCGCCATCCGCCCCCCGGCCGCCTACGTACACCGGCTGTATCACCCGCGGACACCCGCCGTCCCCCCGCATCACCAACAGATTGTCGATCAGTCAATTGCCGTTCTGGCATATCTTTTATGGCGACTATCCCATGCTCCGCAACTATTTCAAGATTGCGATCCGCAATCTGCTCCGCAATAAGGCGTTCTCCGCCATCAATATTGCAGGTCTCGCCATAGGTATGGCCAGCGCCCTGCTTATCGGTCTGTGGATACATAACGAGCTTAGCGTCGACCGCTTTTTCTCCAAAAAAGACCGTGTCTACCAGATCTATAGCCGCGAAATGACCAACGGCCGCCTCACCGCCTGGGGTCGCGCCCCCACGCCTCTTGTGCCACAGCTGAAACAGACCTACCCCGAGGTCGAAGACGCCGCCCGTTTCAGAACCGTCTATTTCCTGTTGATAAAGGACGATGCCCGTTTCAATCTCGAGGGCGCCTTCGCGGACTCGGGTTTCCTGTCCATACTCGACTTCCCCCTGCTCGAGGGCAACCCACGCACTGCGCTTAATGGTCCCCGTGATATCGTGCTGACCCGGCATGTCGCCAAAAGCCTTTTCGGCAATGAAGACCCGATGGGTAAGACGGTGCTCATCGATAGTAACCGCCAGTTCAGGGTGACGGGGGTCCTCAAAGACCTTCCGCCCAATACCGAATTTACCTTTCAATACCTTATCCCCTGGGCTCATGTCGATGAGCTGGGCTGGGACCCGCTGGCGGTAGCCTGGCAGATCACCAATGCCGGTGCCTATGTGCTGCTGAAACCCGGCACTTCAGCTACAGCCTTCGACAACAAGATCCGTCACATCATACGCGACCATGTCAAAACAGGACAGGGCTTCGATCGCGAGATATTCACACAACCTATCACCCGGGAACATCTTTATTCGCAAGTGGACAACGGCAGACTGGTAGCGGGCCGCATCACGACCGTCCGGCTTTTCATTCTCATCGCCGTGTTCATCCTCCTGATCGCCTGCATCAACTTCATGAATCTCAGCACTGCCCGCAGCGTAAAACGCGCACGCGAGGTCGGTATCCGGAAGGTCGCCGGCGCGCTGCGATCCTCGCTTATTACCCAATTCATCGGGGAAAGTATTCTGCTCGCGGCCATCGCTTTTGTGCTTGCGCTGGGGATCGTCGGGCTCAGTCTGCCGGCCTTCGACGAGGTGATCGGTATTCCGCTGACGCTCGATCTGACGAGCGTAGGTTTCTGGATATTTTCTGCCGCCTTCATTTTCTTCACCGGCATTCTCGCGGGTAGCTATCCAGCCTTTTTCCTGTCGGCGGCGCGTCCGGTAAAGGTGCTGAAAAGCGGTTCCATGAGGACTGCAAATGCTCTCATTACCCCACGCAAGGTTCTCGTGGTGCTGCAATTCACTTTTGCCATCATTCTGATCACCTCCACCATGATCGTGGAGGACCAACTAAAATATGCGCGCGACCGCGACGCAGGATACGACCGGAACCGGCTCGCCTTCGTTTTTGCCCAGGGAGATGTCCTTCCGCACTATGACGCGATCCGGCACGACCTCTTGTCCAGCGGAACAGCTGTCGGCGTCACCAAAACCTTCAGCCCCATGACCCGGGTTTGGGGCGAGACGACGGGCTATTCCTGGTCGGGCAGCACGCCGGCGGACAAGGGCCTCTATTTTACACAGTTCCAGGCGGACGCAGACTTCGTGCATACTACGGGCACACATCTCGTGGAAGGACGGGACATCGATCTCGGCACCCATCCTACCGATAGCTTTGCTGTCCTGCTCAATGAAACTGCCGTCCGCACCATGCGTCTCGATCATCCCGTGGGCGCCCTCATCACCGACGATGCAGGAGTACACCTGCACGTGATCGGCGTCATCAAAGATTTCATCATCGCCAATCCGTATGAGCCCATCGTTCCGATGATCATTCAGGGGCTCAGCACAGCCTATCCCGTTATTCATTTCCGGCTTAACCCCGACCGGCCCCTTGCCGACGTGCTGGCGTCCGCCGGATCCATCTTCCGCCGGTATAACCCGCAGTATCCTTTCGAGATCAATTTCGCCGATGATATCTATAACGCCAAGTTCAGGGCCGAACAGCAGGAAGGAACACTCGGCGCGCTTTTCGCGGCATTGACCATCTTTATTTCCTGTCTGGGTCTGTTCGGGCTGGCGGCTTATATGGCGGAGAGTCGTATGAGGGAGATCGGCATCCGCAAGGTGCTCGGCGCCTCGGTTACGGGCATTACGATGTTGATCTCCGGAGACTTCGTCAAGCTCGTGCTCGTTGCCCTGGTATTGGCGATCCCCGTGAGCTGGATCGCGATGGACGACTGGTTGCACGGGTTTACGTATCGTATACATATCACCGGGACCGTGTTTTTGCTCGCCGGTATCCTTGCCATAGCGATTGCGCTATTGACGGTCGGCTTTCAGTCGATCCGCGCAGCCCTCGGCAACCCTGTCAGGGCATTGCGGTCCGAATAATACTTATCAATGATAAAGAACTTTTTTCTACTCACGTGGCGTAACCTTATCCGGCATAAAGGGTTCTCCTTTATCAATATCACCGGTCTCGCGATAGGCATGGCCTCCGCACTCCTGATCGGTCTCTGGATAAAGAACGAGCTGAGCATCGACCGCATCTATCCAAAAACAGACAGGTTGTATATGTTGTACAACCGGGGTACCTTCAACGGTGCGGTCCAGGTCTGGGACCAGACCCCTAAATCTATCGGTCCTGTTCTGAAAAAAGACTATCCCGGTGTCGAAGATGCCGCCCGCTATGCGGGAGACCGCTTTCTTACCTCCGTTGGTGACATCCACCTCAATTGCATCGCCGGCTTCGCCGACAGCGGTTTTCTGACGATGTTCGGCCTTCCGATGCTGGCGGGCGACCCTGCCCACGCGCTTGGCGACATGTACAATATCGTACTCACACGGCAGATGGCCGTTCGGCTTTTTGGCAACCGGGACCCGATGGGTAAGACCGTCCGTCTCGACAGCAATGCCAATTTTACGGTTTCCGGGATACTCGAAGACCTTCCTGCAACAACGTCCTTTTCCTTCGATTACCTGGTACCGTGGGCATATATGACCCATCTCGGATGGAATGACGAGCAGAACTGGGGGAACAACTCCATTTCCACCTTTGTCCTGCTGAAACCCGGCGTCACGCAGGCTTCTTTCGACAAACAGGTCGCGGATGTCACGCGCAGCCATTCGAAAGAGCAGGCCGAGGTCTTCACCCAACCGATAAGCCGTCTGCATCTGTATTCGAAGGCGCAGGACGGGCGGCTGGTCGGCGATAAGATCGTTACGGTGAGACTGTTCTCCGCTATCGCGGTCTTCATCCTGCTCATCGCTTGTATCAACTTTATGAACCTCAGCACGGCGCGCAGCGAACGCCGGGCCCGTGAGGTCGGTATCCGAAAGGTGGTGGGGGCCATGCGCCGGTCGCTGATCGCTCAATTCATCGGCGAGAGCACGCTGATCTCGTCGCTTGCCTTTATCGCCGCCATTTTTCTGACACATATCAGTCTCCCGGCTTTCAACAGGCTGGTAGGGGAACAGCTGAGCATCGATGACTCCAGCCCCGGCTTCTGGATATTCGGCGTCGCGTTTGTTATCTTCACCGGTCTGCTGGCCGGCAGCTACCCCGCGTTTTACCTTTCTTCCTTCCGGCCGGTGACCGTGCTGAAGGGAACCCCCGGGTTCCGAATGAGGCTGAGCGTGTCAACGCAGCTCAGCCGAAATTCATTCCGGAAAGTGATTGCCCTTGTCAACTCCCGAAAAATACTCGTCGTGCTTCAGTTCTCCTTCGCCATCGCCCTCGTCATCTGCACGACCATCGTTTTCAAACAACTTCGCTACGGCATCGATCGCGACGCCGGCTACAACCGCGATCAGCTGGTCTATTTTTATACACAGGGTGCAGCCTTCGGTCACCAGGATGCCATTTGCCGCGAACTCCTCGCCAGCGGCGCCGCTATTTCCGTCACCAATACCCCGGGACCAGTCACCCGGCACTGGAGCGACACATGGGGATTCCAATGGCGAGGTAGCACGAAGGCCGATGGGGAAGTGGACTTTCTGACCTTCGGCGCCAAATCCAACTTCGTGCAGACGATGGGCATCACCCTACTGCAGGGCCGCGATATCGATATCGACAAATACCCCGGCGACAGCAGCGCATTGCTTCTCAATGAATCCGCGGTCAAGGCCATGCGGTTGAAGAACCCGCTCGGTCAGGAGATCAGACAGGGGTCCGCCTCGCCTTATCATGTCGTCGGCGTCATAAAGGACTTTATCCTCGAATCGCCCTTTACGAAAAAGATCGCCCCGATGATGATTGCCGGGCCCGGGGGTATTTATTTCCAGGTGATCAATTTCAGGCTGAATCCCGCGCATACTACAGCCGCCAATCTTGCGCTCGCAGAAAAGGTCTATCACCGATACAGCCCCGACTATCCCTTCGATTATCATTTCGTCGACGAAGCGTATGCGGAAAAATTCAAAGCCGAACAACGGATCACCCGGTTGTCGGCGCTGTTCGCCGCGTTGACGATCGTCATCTCCTGTTTAGGACTATTCGCTCTCGCCGCCTATATGGCCGAGAATCGTATCCGTGAGATCGGCGTGCGAAAGGTGCTTGGCGCAAGCGTTGCCGGCATAACCACACTGCTCGTCAGGGACTTCGTTGCACTCGTACTCGTAGCTTTCCTGATCTCTGCGCCCGTCGCCTGGCTGGTGATGGACAAATGGTTGCTCAATTACAGCTACCGGATAGAGATGGGATGGGATGTCTTCGCTTTTTCCGGAGTGCTGGCGGTGCTGATCGCAGTCGCCACTGTCGGATACCAATCTGTCCGTGCGGCCGTTGCTAATCCTATAAAAGCCTTACGCACCGAATAATTTCAACTATGTTCAAAAGCTATTTTACCATCGCCATCCGCACCATCCTGCGGCATCGCGTCTTTTCGGTGATCAATATCCTCGGTCTGGCCATCGGTATGACGGCCTTCTTTCTCATTTTCCAGTATGTCCGATTCGAGACCAGTTACGACCGGTGGCACACAAATGCCGACCGGATCTACCGCGTCGTCCCGGATATATCGACGCCGACCGGAACCGACAGCTATCAGGGTCGTTGCCCGGCGCCCGTCGCGAGCCGTCTAAAAAAAGACTTTCCCGAAATAGAAGAAGCCGTTCGCATGAGTCCGCAGGAACTCCTCGTGACGGCCGGCGACCGGCGGTTCCAGGAACATGGGGTAGTGCTAACCGACTCCGGCTTGTTCCATATATTCGATTTTCAGTTGATAGCCGGTGACAAAAATACCGCCCTGACTCAACCCATGAGCGTCGTCCTCTCCGAGTCGATGGCAAGAAAATATTTCGGTACTACCGATGTCCTCGGCCGGCATCTCCAATTGACCGCAAGCGCGCTCACTGCGACCGTCACGGGGGTGATAAAGGACATCCCCGCCAATTCGCAGATCAGGACCGGGATATTTCTCTCCATGGCTTCCAACCGGCACATCCATGGAGACGATAACCCCGACAGCCCCGACTGGACTGCCGGATTTGGCTATTTCACTTACATTTTATTGAGGCCGCATACCGCCGCCACCGCTCTGGAGGCTAAACTCCCCGCATGGCTTGACAGACTCGCCGGAAGCCAGCTTCGCCCGTTACAGTTGCGCGTTTCCTTCCTGCTGGAACCGCTGACGAGGGTCTATTTGTATTCCAAACGCGAGGCGGCCCAACACGGCAGTATCGAAAATGTCCGCATCTTTTCGATCATTGGACTCTTTATACTCGCGCTGGCCTGCATCAATTTTATCAACCTGACCACGGCGCGCAGTGTCGATCGTGCCAAAGAGGTCGGCGTCCGGAAGGTGATCGGGGCGCTGCGATCGCAGCTATCGCTTCAATTCATCGGCGAGTCGGTGATCCTTTGCCTGCTGGCTTTCTTATTGACCGTGATCTTGTGCGGCGTGCTGACGCCTCTTTTCGATCGGCTGGCAGGAAAGACCATTAGCCCCGGCATCTTTTCACAACCCACGGACATCCTCCTCCTTCTGGGGCTGGCCATTCTGGTGGGCCTTGCAGCCGGTTTCTACCCGGCTCTCGTCCTTTCTTCCTTCCGGCCTGTCACCGTCCTGAAAGGTCGATTTTCCACCGGAGCCAGGGGATCGCTGCTGAGAAAGGTCCTCGTCGTGAGCCAGTTCACCGTTTCCATCCTCCTGCTTATCGGCACGGCTGTCGTCTACGCTCAGCTCAGCTTTATGCGCAGCAGCCAGCTGGGCTTTAAAAAAGAACAGACGCTCATTATACCCACAATGAGCGACGCCCGGGCGGAAGTCTTCAAACAATCGCTTTCGGAGATTCCCGCTGTCCTCGGCAGCACCTATTCTTCCTCCGTTCCCGGTGAAGGTTTGTTCAACGCGTACACCGAATTGCAGGATCGAAAGGGAGAGATGCAAAAGGCCAATCTCGATCTCTATACCGTGGATTATGATTTCGTTCCTCAATATGGCCTGGAACTGGTTGCGGGCCGAAATTTCTCGCGTAGTTTTCCATCCGATAGCACGCAGGCCATGATCATCAACGAGAGTGCCGCGCGGATGCTGGGTTACGCGAAACCCGGTGAAGCGCTCGGACGGGACTTTGCCCAGTGGGGAAGGAGGGGAAAGATCATCGGTGTCCTCAGGGATTTTCACAATCTCTCGATGAAGCATCGTATCGCGCCCCTGGTCATGCGTATCGAACCCTTCGGATATTATTCGATTTCGGTGAAACTGGCAGGGGCCGGTCTTCCGGCGACGCTGAAGACCATTGCAGCCGAATGGGCGCAGGCGATGCCCGACCGTCCGTTCGAATACCGATTCCTCGATGAGATCTTCGACGAGCAATACCGCGCGGATTCGCGCTTCGGCCGCCTATTCGTCAATTTTGCGGCGCTGGCCATCTTTATCTCCTGTCTGGGGTTATTGGGACTCGCGGCATACAACACGCTGCAGCGTACCAAAGAGATCGGTGTCCGAAAGATACTCGGCGCTTCCGCTGCCACGATCGTCAAACTGTTATCCCTCGATTTTATCCGTCTGATCGGCATTGCCTTTCTCATTGCAGCACCTCTTGCATGGTTCTTGATGAACCGCTGGCTTGAAGGGTTCGCTTACCGGACCGGTCTTTCGTGGTGGATCTTTGCCGGAGCCGGGGCCGCGGCGGTCGGGATAGCGGTAGCTACTATCAGCTTTCAGTCCATCCGCGCGGCGCTGGCCAACCCGGTGGACTCGTTGCGGACCGAGTAGGTCGACTACGCCCTCTCACTCGCCGTATGCGCCTTTGCCGCCTCCCAGCCAATGATGGCATTCTTGCGCGTATCGCCCCAATGATATTCCCCCACCTGCCCGTCGCTGCGGATCACGCGATGACAGGGGATCAGGAAAGCCACCGGATTCTGTCCGACAGCAGACCCTACGGCCCGCACCGCTTTCGGGTTTTGGAGCCTCGCCGCCACTTCCGCATAGGTGGTGAGCCCACCAGCCGGCACCTTCAGAAGTGTCTCCCAGACCTTCACCTGGAAAGGGGTGCCCTTCAGATGCAGCCTTAACGCTTCCGGGCTCGTCCAGTCACCCGTAAAGATCGACAGCGCGCGCTGCTGCTGGGGGTCCGCGCCGGCTTCATACTGCGCATTGGGAAAGTGTTCCTTCAGGTCGCGCAACGCGGCCTCATTCCCGTTATCCACGAACGCCATATAACAAACCCCCTTGTCTGTAGACGCCACCATCAACGGGCCGAACGGACTTTCGGCAAAACTATACCGGATCTGCAACGCTTCCCCGCCATTCTTATATTCACCCGGCGTCATCCCCTCGATCCGGATGAAGAGATCGTGCAGTCTGCCCGTGCCCGACAAACCCGCCTCATATGCCGCATCGGACAATGTCGCGCCGGCAGGTTGTTTCAGGACGTTCTTGGCATGCTCCAGGGTCAGGTACTGCAGGAATTGCTTCGGTGTTACTCCCGCCCACTCCCTGAACATCCGTTGAAAATGAAACGGGCTCATATGGACATGCTCCGCCACCTTTTCCAGGCCAGGTTGATCCTTGAAATTCGCCTTGTAGAAGGCGATGGCCTCCGCTATCCGGTTATAATTGATGGTCGCCTGGGTTGTTTCCATGATTTTCTTTTTTCTATTACAAAATTAATACGCCGCCGCCACCCCGAAAACCCGATTCTTGCGGTCTTGGCCTCAAAGATGGCGCAACCGATTGCGGCGTGGAATCTCGCTACTTTTCATTATATTGGTCAGGCGTATGAGGTTCCGAAGTCTTGCCATTATTACATCTATTGCCGGCTCTATCTGTCTCGCTGTTTCCTGTTTAGACCATCGCGGCGGCCCGGAATCCGAAAAAATTCCGGATGTGGTTTCCTACAACTACGATATCCGGCCCATCCTCTCCGACAAATGTTTCAAATGCCACGGCCCTGACGCCAACCACCGCGAAGCCCATTTGCGGCTGGATATAGCCGACAGTGCCTATGCTCCGCTCCATGTGACGAAGGGGGCCTTTGCCATCGTTCCGGGTAACCCCGGCGCCTCGATGCTCCTGAAACGCGTCTCTTCGCAGGACCCCGACTTCCGGATGCCGCCGCCCGACGCACACCTCGGCGTACTGACGCCCCACGAGCAAAAGCTATTCACCAAATGGATCCGCCAGGGCGCCAAATACGAACGCCACTGGGCCTTCACACCGCCGGTAAAGGCTCCCTTGCCCACGATCAAAGACACGACCAGGACCCGCAACGCCATCGACTATTTCGTCATCGACCGTCTCGATAAGATGGGTCTCGCGATGAATCCCGAGGCGGATAAGGAACGACTGCTCAAGCGGCTGTCTCTCGATATCACGGGTCTTCCGCCTACGGTCGCCGAACAGGACGCATTCCTGGCGGACGGGGCGCCCAATGCATATGAAAAAATGGTGGATCACTATCTCGCCACCCCTCAATACGGTGAGAAGATGGCGGTACACTGGCTGGACGTCGCGCGTTATGCCGACAGCTATGGCTATCAGGACGACAATATCCGGACCCAATGGCCATGGCGGGATTGGGTCATCAGCGCCTTCAATAGCAATATGTCTTACGACCGTTTTATTACATGGCAGATAGCGGGCGACCTGTTGCCTGACGCGACGAAACAGCAGATACTGGCCACCGCCTTTTTCCGCAATCACAAATATACCGAGGAGGGCGGGGTGATACAGGAAGAATACCGGGTCGAATACCTCATCGACAAAACCAAGACATACGGCAAGGGCATACTGGGTCTGTCGATCGAATGCGCCCAATGCCACGACCATAAATACGATCCTTTCTCGCAAAAAGATTATTATTCGCTGCTGGCTTTTTTCAATAATACCAAAGAAGTGGGATACGAAGGGGACGTGACCAAATCGAAACCTGCCAAAACACCCATCCTCCTGATCACGGACAGCGATGCACGACTGATGCCCTTCCTTCATAAAACGGATACGGCGGCCCTGATGGTATCGGTCATGGGTGAACGCGATTCGCTTCGGAAGACCTATGTTCTCAGCCGCGGTCGTTATGACGCCCCGAGCGTGGAAGTGTCGCCATCCGCCCTGCCCGCGGTAATGCCATTCGATACGACGAAATACCCACGCAACCGGCTGGGTCTCGCGGAGTGGACCGTCAGCCGACAAAATCCGCTGACAGCAAGGGTCTTTGTCAACCAGCTATGGCAGGAATTCTTCGGAAGGGGTATCGTCAAGTCCTCCGGCGATTTCGGGATGCAGGGCGATCTTCCGACAGACCCGGCATTGCTCGACTGGCTGGCCGTCGACTTTATGGACAACGGCTGGGATATCAAAAGGCTGGTAAAGACTTTCGTGATGTCCGCCGCATACCGCCAGTCGACAAGCGTCACGCCGGAGAAATTAGAAAAGGATCCCGACAATGCGTTTGTATCGCGCGGTCCGCGCAACCGGCTACCCGCGGAATTCGTCCGCGATCTCGTGCTCTCCAGCAGCGGGCTGCTGGTAAAGACCATCGGGGGACCCAGTGTTAAGCCCTATCAGCCGGAAGGTCTCTGGGAAGCGGCCACGTCCGGACGCGGAGCGCTTGCCGCCTATCGCCAGGATCATCACGACTCGCTATACCGTCGCGGTATGTACACCTTTATTAAGCTCACCGTGCCGCCCCCATCGATGGGTATCTTCGACGCCAGCAACCGCGATCAGTGCGAGGTCCGGCGTCTTCAGACCAATACGCCATTGCAGGCGCTGGTGATGATGAATGATCCGACCGTACTGGAGGCCTCACGCGTATTGGCGCAAAATCTGCTCACCCGCCGGTCTTCGACGAACCCGTCCGCCACGACAACCCCGTCCGCCACGTCGAACCCGTCCGCCACGACGACCTCGTCCCCCACGACGAATCCGTCCCCCACGACGAACCCGTCCTCCGCGACGAACCCGGGCTCCGACCCCTTAACCGCCGCCTTCCGGACCGTAGTCTGTCGCCATCCGAGTCCTAAAGAACTCTCGGTATTGACGGACTATTATCACGAGCAATTACAGGAATTCAGGCAGAAAAAGCTGGACGCCGGGAAAACACTTGCTATCGGCGAATATCCCGAAAACAAACAGCTGGACCCGAACGAGCAGGCCGCCCTTATGAAAGTCATCGAATTGCTGTACAACCTGGAAGAGACCATCACCAGGTCCTAAAATGTCAAGCATGGATAAACACATCCTCGAACATGCGCTAACATACAACCGACGCCGGTTTTTATACAGGGCCGGCCTTGGTGTCGGCAGCATCGCGCTGGGCTCACTGCTGATCCCCGATCTTTTCGGACATAGCGCAGACGAGATGCCGCAGGTGGGTCTTCCTCATTTCCCTCCACGAGCCAAACGCATCATCTATCTCTTTCAGAACGGCGCGCCGTCCCAACTGGACCTTTTCGATCATAAACCCCTGCTGCAACAAATGCAGGGGCAGGACCTTCCTCCGTCCATCCGCCTCGGTCAACGCCTTACGACGATGACCTCCACACAGACAAAATTCCCGCTCGCAGGCACGGCTTTCGGGTTCAACCAATACGGACAGGCGAGGGTATGGCTAAGCGAGCTGCTTCCGCACACGGCAAGAGTGGTCGACGATCTCTGTTTCATCCGAAGCATGTATACCGAAGCCATCAACCATGACCCCGCTCTCACCTTCATGCAAACGGGTGCACAGGTCGGCAATCGCCCCAGCATGGGCTCCTGGCTCAGCTATGGCCTGGGCAGCGAGAACAAGAACCTTCCGGCTTTTTGCGTCCTGCTTTCCAAAGGCAAAGGCAACGGTCAGGGCGTCTATTCCAAACTGTGGTCAAACGGTTTTCTCGACTCGATACACCAGGGCGTTCAATTCAGCAACGGCGAAAACCCCGTCCTCTATCTCGGCGACCCGGACGGAATGACCAAGGCCGACCGCCGCGACATGCTCGACAGACTTGCCACGCTCAACGAAGAATCCTATAAGGAATTCGGCGATCCCGAGATCAGCACCAAGATCCGGCAATACGAGATGGCCTATCGCATGCAGATGGTCGTACCGGAAATAACGGATACATCCAAGGAGCCCGAAGATACCCTGAAGCTCTATGGTCCCGATTGTCTCGTGCCCGGAACCTTTGCCGCGAACTGTCTGCTTGCGAGAAAATTATCGGAGAGCGGAGTTCGATTCGTACAACTCTATCACCAGGGTTGGGACGGGCATGCGAATCTTCCTATGGAGATCAAGGGACAATGCCGGGACGTCGACCAGGCTTCCGCCGCACTCATCACCGATCTGAAACAACGAGGGCTGCTGGATGAGACCCTGGTCATCTGGGGAGGCGAGTTCGGACGCACCAACTACTGCCAGGGCACGCTCACCAAAGACAACTATGGCAGGGATCATCATCCGAGATGTTTTACGATCTGGATGGCCGGTGGTGGAGTTAAACCCGGCGTATTTGGGGAGACCGACGATTTCGGGTACAATATCATAAAAGATCCCGTTCATGTACACGATTTCCATGCCACAGCCCTTTATCTGATGGGACTGGATCATGAAAAGCTGACCTTCAAACACCAGGGGAGACGTTATCGCCTTACCGATGTCGCCGGCAAGGTCGTGCATGGTATTATCGCCTGACTAACAAACCAAATGAATATGCAACGCCGTCAATTCATACAACAAACAACCGCCGCAGCAGGCATACTATTTGTGCCGCCAATACTGACAGCGGACACAATCCTCGGCCAAAACCATCGACGTTATCGCCTGAACAATCACTGGAGCCAGGTCGATTTTGGACGCTATCCCGTTAAGGACTGTCATGAAATGGTACAGGACCGCAGCGGGCGCATCCTGCTCCTGACCAACGACACGCATAACAATATGCTCATTTATGACAGGAAGGGCAAACTGCTCACTGCCTGGGGTACGGAATATCCCGGCGCGCACGGCCTGACGCTATTCGACGAGAACGGTACCGAGGTGCTTTTCATTTGCGACAACAACCGTCACCAGGTGATCAAGACGACCCTCGACGGCCGCGTGCTGATGACGCTGGATTACCCGAAAGAGACCGGCCAATATACAAAATCCGAAGAATACATCCCTACCGAGACGACCATCGCGCCTAACGGAGACATCTATGTGGCGGATGGCTACGGCAAGGACTTCGTCATCCAGTATGATTCGAAAGGCAACTATATCCGGCATTTCGGGGGACGTGGCGACGGCGAGGAGCACCTTTTGAATGCCCACGGGATCACCATCGACAGCCGTCATCCCGGCGGACCCTTCCTGATCGTCACCTCCCGCCAGCAAAACGCCTTCAAACGATACACGATGGAAGGGAAATTCCTCGGCACCATCGCCCTTCCCGGCGCCTGGGTATGCCGTCCGGTGATCAATGGAGATTATTTATATGCGGCCGTGCTGCAAAGCAGCTCTGGTGTGGGAAAGGAGTCGGGATTCGTAACCATCCTCGACAAAGACTTCAAAGTCGTGTCAAACCTCGGCGGCAGCGAGCCCGACTATAACGGCGGACATCTCGGCGAGATGCGGCAGACCGTCAAGGTCTTCCAGTATCCGCACGACGTTTGTATCGATGATGAGCAAAATCTTTATATCGCCCAATGGAACTCGGGGCATGTGTATCCCTATAAACTGGAACCCGTCTCCTGATGCGCTGGAAGAACCTGCTTTTCAATATAACCCTTGCCATTAACTGCCTGCTCCTCTTCCTGCTACTGTTTGAGAGCAGGGTGGTGGTCCCGACCTGGCTGCAGGTAGCGGGTCGGATGCATCCGCTGATCCTGCATTTCCCGATCGCGCTGGTGGTGTTGTTTGTCTTTCAGCGTTTGGTTTTGAGACGTGCCGACAACACGCTGCTGCTACTCGCCGCATTCACCGCCGCCCTCACAGCCTTAATGGGCTTGTTTTTGTCGAAAGAGCCGGGGTATGATCCCGATGTTCTTTTCTGGCATAAATACAGCGGTGTCGCTGTTTCGTTTTTAACGCTGGCCTGGTACCACTGGTACCAGCGGTTGCAGACGGTGCGCTTTGCGGGAGTTGGCGTCGCCATCGGATGCCTGGCGTTGCTGACCTTTACCGGTGACAAAGGAGCGGATATCACGCATGGACATAATTTCCTGCTGGCGCCGGTGAGCTCTGCTTCTTCCGCAGGCAAGGTCTCGCTCGAAGATGCCGTGGTATTCAACGATATGGTCCGGCCTATCCTGCAGAACAAATGCATGGGTTGTCATAACAGCAGTAAGGCGAAAGGCCAGCTGATCATGGAGACCACGCAGCTGTTGCTGAAAGGCGGGAAGAACGGCCCGGTATGGGATAGCTCCGCTGCCGACTTCGGACTGATGATGCACCGCGTCCATCTTCCCCCCGATGACGAGAAACATATGCCTCCCAAAGGCAAGCCGCAGCTCACCGATCAGGAGATCACCATCCTGTATCAATGGTTGAGACACGACCCTACGCGCACCATACGCGTCGCACAGCTTCCCTCCAACGACACCCTTTATCAACTGGCGGCTGCGATGTTTAAGAACGCGCAGGATGAAGACCGGTATGACTTTCCGTCTGCCGACGAGAATACGGTGCAGAAACTGAATACCAGCTATCGCGTCATATCCCCGGTGGCCTTGAATTCACCCGGTCTGAATGTCGACTTCTACAGCCCGCAGTTTTTTCGGAGTGGCCAGCTGAACGACCTGGAACCGATTGCCCGCCAGATCGTTTCGCTCGATCTCGACAAGATGCCGGTCACCGATGCGGATGTCCCCGCGATCGTCCGGTTCTCCAATCTGCGCACGCTGAATCTCTCGTTTACCGCGGTGACGGGTGCCGGTATCGCACAGCTGTGCAGACTGGCGCAGCTGAAAAGCCTGAGTCTTTCGGGGACACCGGTAAAAGCGGAGGACATAAGCTGTTTGCTGACGATGAAATCACTGCGTCATCTCTATCTCTGGAATACCGCCATTGCCCCGGGGAGCATTGCCTCCGCCTCCCCCTTCGCCTCCGCCGCCTCCGCATCTGCCTCCGCCTCCCCCTCCTCCGCCGCCTCCGCCTTCGCCTCCTCGGGAAAAGGCAACAACGGTCTCGATATTCAAATGGGCGTCCGCACGGATACCATGCTGATCCGGCTGAACCCGCCCATCCTGCAGAATGACGAACGGATACTTTTGCAACCCATGCAGCTGCGGCTCAAACACTATGTACCGGGTGTGGCTATCCGGTATACCATCGACGGCACTTCCCCCGACACCGGTTCTACGCTTTATAGCGGCGGCACGCTCTTCAGCGCGAACGCCGTCCTCAAAGTAAGGGCCTTCAAAAAAGGATGGCTGCCAAGCGACTCCATCGAAACAAGATTTTATACGGATAGACACCACCCCGATTCGGTCATCATGCTCAAACCGCTGGATTCCAATTATAAAGGGAAGGGCCCCCGGACCGTCATCGACCTCGATAAAGGCGACCTCAACTGGGCCAGCGGGAAATGGCTCGGTTTCCGCCGCAACCCGATGGAATGCGTGCTGCTTTTCGACAAACCCGTGGAAGCACACGAAGTCACACTTTCCTCGATGATCAATACCGGCGCCTCGATCATGCCGCCGGCGGGGATCGAGGTGTGGGGGGGAGCGAACGCCCATGACCTGCGGCTGCTGGGCCGGCTGACCCCCGACACAGCCAAACCTTCGACGGCCCCCGGTCTCCCGGGATATGATATCGGGTTCCGGCCGGTGAAACTACGCTGTCTCCGGATCGTGATGACCCCGGTTGCCAAACTACCCGACTGGCAGATCGAAAAGGGGAAACCGGGGTGGGCATTCGTGGATGAGATCTTCGTGAATTAGCGGCGCCCGCCTCGCCGCCCCGGACGATGCCTCACCCGCCGGCTGACGGGGTGCGATCCCTTCTATTTCCTGCGGGGGATCGGCACGATCTGCGAAACTTCCTCCTGGTAGCGTTTATAATCGGCTCCATACATTGCAACCATATCGCGTTCTTCCAGCCGAATGGCGATTAAAATGTAGGCGGTAGTCGCCACCGAAAAGAGGAGGTGGCCGCTGGTCATTCGGACAGTCGACCAAAAAGCGATGATGAAACCCAGCATGATCGGATGGCGGACAAATTTATACAACATCGGGGTGACAAACCTCGAAGTCGCCGGTTCGCTCCCATTTAGATTATTGTATACCTGCTGCAGCCCGAACAAATTGAAATGATTTATAAGAAATGTTCCGAACAGGACGATGAACCATCCGAAAAAATACAGACCGGTCAGCAGACCCGAGAGAAGATTATTCCGCACGTCCCAGATCACACCCGGCAATGGACGCCAATATGCAAATAACAATATCAGCGACGCACTCGCAAATAAAACATACGTGCTTCGTTCGATGGGTTCGGGAATAATTTTGGTCCACCATTTCTTGAACCCTTTCCTTGCCATGATACTATGCTGAAGGGCAAAAAGTGAAAGTAGCAGGATATCGACCATCCAGGCGTAGGACGTCCCTCCCTGGTAACCCGTTTCGACGGATTTTGGAACATACAGATTGTTTACAAACCCGATAGCGTACAAGAACGTCACGAAGAAGATCGCATAACAAACGACCCCATACAACAGGAACATAATCTTTTTCAAAGCAGCCTCCCTATTTTACGTTAATTAAAATGTTTCGATGCCGGTCCCAAAGATCAGCACCGGGCGAAGACTTCGCACGATGAATTACGGAACGGCGGGGTTACTTTATGGAACGGGAACGCCGGCTTGCTCATAGGCGCCGGGACAGATGCACTGCGGTCTTCGTGAAATTCGGAGAGGTAAACTTTGTAACTTAGTACAGACATGCTGTCGCGACTTTCCATACTTGCTTTTGGTGTTTTGTTTGTCTGTCCGGCGTTGGTAAAAAACTGTTACGGGCAGCGAATGGATGAACTTGACAGCCTTTTGCGCCTGGATAAAGCGCAGACGGCCGAAGACGAAGAGGCAGTTAACCGCTGGGTGAAGATTGCCGACGACTATCAATATCGCAATATAGCGGCGGGACTGGGATTTGCGGACAAGGCCATTGTTCTCGCCCGGCGGCTTCACGTCCGGGACCAACTGGCCAGTGCATTGGAGGCAAAGGGGAAGCTTTATCACAGGTCCGGTCAATACAAAGAGGCTATAGCATCGCTCGGACAGGCGTTGCATATTTTCGAAGCAACAGGCAACACGAAGGGGATGAGCCGCACATATTCGGATTTTGGCATGGTATTCTGGCAAACGGCCGATTGGAAAAAAGCGATCTGGTATTTCGATCGGTCGATCGCGATAGCGGCAAACGCGAATGACGAACAATCCATCGGCGATACTTACGGCGATATGGGTATCGTCTATTACGAACAGACGGATTTTCCCAAAGCGCTCGACTATTTCCAAAAAGCGCTGACCATCCATCAAAAATATAAGGATACCCGCGGGATCGCTCAGAACCTTCAGGATATAGGAATGATCTATTCAGACCGTTCGGAATACCTCAAAGCTATGGATTATCTGTTGGACGCTGCACGAATGAACGGGGCAATAAAGGACCTCTCGGGTCTGGCGCACAATTATGCGAATTTGGGCTGGCTATATGAAGAAATAGAGGATTACGACCGCGCCTCAGGTTATTATGAAAAGTCGATCGCCATTTGCAGGCAAACCGGGGAAAAATTCGGACTTTATTTCAATCTCCAAAGCCTGGGAACCGTGAATCTCAAGATCAGGCGCTATTCCGCCGCCATGGTCGATTTCAGACAGGCGCTGGCGTTGGCCGATACGCTCGGCAACAAACATGGTATCGCGATGGTACTTAATTATATGGGATCCATCGATTCGGAACTCGGCGATGAGGACGCAGCAATGACGGCGTATGGCAAGGCGGCCCTGTTACTCGACTCGATAGGCAATAAGCGGGATATTGCCGATAATCTGCAGAAAAGAGCGGCACTGATCCTTGATGCCCCGGCATCGGCCTTGCTTCGCCATCTTATACCCCCTACCGCACGGCTGGATACCGTACAATTGCTATTGCGCCGGGCAAAGCCGCTGGCTGAAGAGGCGGGCGATAAGAAGGTGAAGCGAGACATTCTTAAGACATCGTCCTCATTACAGGAAAAGCGAGGTAATATCCGGAAAGCCTTTTCGGAATACAGACAATACGTCGCCATCCGGGACAGCCTGACCGATAAGGAGCGGGAAAAGGCGCTTGAACGCAAAGGGATCCAATACGAATTTGACAGGAAGGCCGACTCCCTGCGGTTTCAAAACCAGCTGACGGAAACAAGGCTTGGTGAGGATATGAAGCAAGAACGCTTGTATGGCATCGGGGTCTTTATTCTGTTGTGCGCGGCCACGGGTTTTCTGCTTTATTATAGCAAGATTAAACGAGTTGCATTAAGCGCACAACTGGAACGTAAGACCAGCGATGCCATACTCAGTTCGCTGCTTGCCCAAATGAACCCTCACTTTATTTTCAACTGCCTCGGTAGTATCAAACAGATGATCCTTGAAAATGAACAGGAGAACGCCAATGATTACCTGAACAAATTTTCGAAGATGATACGGCTTTCGCTGGAATATTCCAGACGGCCATATGTCACGATCAGGGAAGACCTGGATTATCTGCATAATTATCTTCGGATGGAACTCGTGCGCTTCGATCATTCGTTTACCTATCACATCGAAGTAGAAGAGGGAATATGTGCGGAGGAAATAGGTGTTCCGCCGATGATGGTACAACCACTCGCGGAAAACGCGATCTGGCATGGCCTGATGAATAAATCGGGCGACCGCAAACTGTTCATCCGCTACAAGCCGGGGCATAATCAATTGATTTGCGAGATAGAGGACAATGGCATCGGCATCAGTCACAGCAAACTCCTTCCCAGGCACGGACATCAATCATTTGGCATCGGCAACATCCGGCACCGGCTGACGCTTTTGAATGAGAAGTATCACCTGGACTGCAATCTCGAGCTCAAAGACAAAAGCGAGCTGGATACCAACGAGACCGGCACTTTAGCCGTCTTAACATTACCTATATTAAACGACCCCGGAGATATATGATTAAAACCATTCTGATCGATGACGAGGCGCGTCTTCTCGGCAGTCTGCAAACCATGCTGCATAGGAATTGCCCGCAGCTGAATGTGATAGCCGTCTGCCGATCGGCGGACGAGGCGTTGGTTAAGATCAGCGAGAACAGTCCTGACCTCGTTTTTCTGGACATTGCCATGCCGGGGAAGGATGGTTTTGCCTTGTTGGAGGAGATCGGCGATATCCGATTCCGGATCATTTTCGTCAGCGCGCACGACGAATACTCATTACGTGCCTTTAAATTCAGCGCGATCGACTATTTGCTGAAGCCTGTGGATGAGAACGAATTGGTCATTGCCGTGAAAAGGGCGGAACAAACCATCCTCCCTGAGCGGAACCTGCAAAAGAGTATCGACACATTGATGCACAACCTGAAACCACAGGCGAATAGCCAGGAGAAGAAACTGTGCCTGACCACGCTGACCGGTTTTCATGTAATAAGTCTGTCGGAGATCGTTTATTGCGAGGCGGCGGGACCATATACCGATTTTTATCTCTCCGCCGGCAAAAAGATCTGTGTCTCGCGTCCATTGGCGGATTACGAGTCGCTGCTTGGCGAAGACGGCTTTTTGCGTGTCCACAAATCATTTCTCATCAATTTACACCATACGCGGGAGTACAGGCGGGGCGAAGGCGGGACAGTGATCATGAGCAATGGCGCCGAAATAGACGTCAGCCGCCGAAAAAAGGAAATTTTCCTCGAGAAAATAAAAGGGTCATTTAAATATTGATTTTTTAACTAATATTTCGTATCTTATCTCGTCGCCGCTCAACCAAACGGCCTCCCCCCATATGATCTCGATGCCAAAACTAATTCCTGCCTCCGTCTGGAGCGCACTTTCCCTCTCCATCGCCAAAGGCGACACCACCGGAGTACAACACCTCGTTGAAGACTATGCGATTGACGTCAATGCCTTTACCGACAGCCGGTCATGGATGCCCGTACTCATGGAGGCGCTCTTGTCCTATGGATTCGAATCCGAGGAGGACCGTCTCCCGATGTTGCGCTATCTGCTGGAGAAAGGCGCCAATCCGAATATCTGTTCTCATCGCGGATACAATTGTCTGCACATCGCCGTGCAACAGGAAAGATATGTCAAAGCCCTGGACCTGTTCCTGGATTTCAACCCGGATGTCAATATCGGGGATGAAGACGGCTCCAATGTGATCTATTGGGCCGTACAGGGATGGCTGCTCAGAAAGAATGACGAAAACCGCGCGGAACAGCTGCGCGTGTTTGGAAAGATAATCCGTCGCGGCGCCGATCTCGACCAGGTGAACCGCTATGGAATGAATGCCCGAAAATGGCTGGAGCTCGCTGCACCCGATGTAAAGGAGATGGTCGCCAGCTGGGAAGCCGGAAGGCCTGCCATCCGTGCCATCAGCACCGTTCAACCCGCTATCTCGCCCTTACGCGACCCGGAACTTGCCTACAAGCTATGGAGCGATCTCGTGCCGGCGTCCGGTCCGGCGGCTACCCTGCAGGGTGAGCTTCTCCGGTCTGTCGAGCGGCTTCGTGACGAGGCACAGCAAAATGGCAACGCTAACTATCGTAAGGATCATCGCCGGATGGCGGTATTCGTCCGCGACACGCTGGTCCGCTCAGGGATCTTCGATAAAGGCGAAGTTGATCTGATCCGGAATAATACGCATATGTTGATGAAGGCGTCGCGACCCTATATTAAGAATGATGTATTCGACCATCTCGTCGACCAGGTTTGCGTGTTCTACACCCGGAACCCCAACCCGATACCTTATAAAGCGCGTCGGCCCGCATTATTATAGTGCCGCGCTTATTGTTCCTCGCACCTTACACTGCACGTCGCCCGGCATTATGATCCACCAGCCAGATGCCTGCAAAAAAGGCGATTGCCCCGAGGACGCCCCGGGCCAGCAAAGCAGCCAAATGTTCGGAGCTATCCGGTCCATTCATATAAATAAAGGCCGATACGAGGCCGGCAATACCCAAAATGGACAGGATAATCCCCACGATCTTTCTTCTCATGACATTCCCTTTTTGTAGATGAACGATTCAGTACCAGCCGGATGTCCACCCGGCCCGGCCCAATCAGTTCAAATCCTGTTCCACTTACCCGCTATTTCAACTGCGCCACCGCATAGTGCACCGCACGCGCCGTCATCGCCATATAGGTCAGCGAAGGATTAGCCGGCCCTGAAGAAGTCATGAACGAACCATCCGTGATAAACACATTGTGCACCTCGTGCATCTGGTTGAACCCATTCAGTACCGAGGTCTTCTGATCCCTTCCCATACGCGCAGTACCCATTTCGTGATTGGCATTACCCGGAAACGAGATCCCCGCACCAGCGCTGATATCCTTGCAGCCTGCCGCATCCAGCATCTCCTGCATTGCGACGATCATATCTTTGTTCATCGCCTTTTCATTTTCCCTGAATTCGGCATCCACGCTCAGAGTATTGCGCCCCCATTTGTCTTTCTTATCGGTATTCAAAGCGACGCGATTGTCGGCATAAGGAAGACATTCACCGTATCCTTTGAAGGAGATGGTCCAGGGGCCGGGTTCCGTCGCCGCCTCTTTCAATGCTGCGCCAATGGAGACATCGGGATGCGCTCCGGCTCTATATGCCGATCCTTCATATCCGTAACCGCGGATATAATCCCGATGTTCACCCGAGAAATTCTGCCAGCGCGGGATATACAAACCCGTGGGCCGGCGGCCGTAATAATATTTGTCTTCGAAACCCGGCATGATGCCGGTTATACTGTTCGATTTGTGATGGTCCATCAGGTTACGGCCTATCTGTCCGCTGCTATTGCCCAGACCTTCGGGCCAGCGGTTGGAGCGCGAGTTGAGCAGGATAAAGGTTGTGGCGAGGGTCGCTGCGTTAAGAAAGATGAGCCGTGCATAGTATTCTACGGTCTTACCTGTCTCCCTGTCGATGACCTCGACCCCCGTCGCGCGTTGCGCGTCGTTATCGTAGAGGACCTTGTTGACCAGCGATCCCGACCTTAGGGTGAGCCTCCCCGTTGCAAAGGCTGCAGGCAGCGTACTCGCGTTCGTGCTGAAATATGCGCCATAAGGACATCCGCGATGACAAAGATTTCGGAATTGGCATTGCCCTCTTCCCTGCACGGGTTGGGTCAGATTGGCGGTACGTCCCATGATGACCCTTCTATCCGCGTATTTCGCTGCGATTCGGGTGGTAAAATATTCTTCCACGCAGTTGAATGCCATGGGCGGCTGATAATGCCCGTCGGGAAGATGCGGTACACCGTCGGCATTCCCGCTTACCCCGATGAATTTTTCGACATGGTCATACCAGGGTGCTATATCCCTGTATCGTATCGGCCAGTCGACGCCGACACCCTGGCGCACATTCGCCTCGAAATCCAGATCGCTCATCCGGTAGCATTGCCGGCCCCATAGCAACGACCGGCCGCCCACGACATCGCCCCTTATCCAGTCGAAACGTTTCACCTCCTCATACGGATTCTCACGATCATCGATATAAAAATGCTTGTTGTCTTCGCGATAAGAAAAATGACGCGCCTGTATCGGCGACCGCTCGCGATCTGCCCTGTCCAGCGACTCCCGGTGCGGGAAATCCCACGGCGCCAGCGTCGCCGTCGGGTAATTCGGATGATGAACCTCCTTTCCTCTTTCCAGCATCAACACTTTCAGCCCCAGCTCGCAAAGCTCCTTCGCGGCCCATCCCCCGCTGATTCCGGATCCCACTACGATGGCGTCATAGGTGTTTTGCGCTGTTGCTTTCGTGGAGAGGTGCGGCACGTCCTGTGGCATGAAGTCTGTATTTATAGGGGGAAGATAAGGCTTTTTGCCTTGGGGCGAGCCGCCACCTGCGCACCCCTGCGCACCGCGACCCGCACGCCGCGACCCGCACACTGCGACCTGCGAACCGGCCACTGCACGCCGGCCACTGCACGCCCCGACCACTGCACGCCGCGCCTCTACTTACTATTGATACTTTTCGATTGCCTCGGAAAACCTCCGAGCGAAGCGATCTTCGCGCGCGAATAATACCCCGGATCCACGTCCTTCTCGAGATCGACTATACAAGACCGTACGCCCGCCGGCAGTGCCGCAAATTCGATCTCACGGCCGAGCCAGTCGGGATCGAGTCTCGCATTGTTGATATAATTCTCGGCCTCGGCCTCGATGACCTTTTTGTGCGGCAGGCGTTGCCTCCACCCCGAACCATAGAGTACGATGCGATGTTCGGCGCAATTGCCGCAATGCCTGCCGATGCCATCGGGAGTTCCGGGATTATCGCTGACCGCAAACACATCTGCTGTCTTCATATTGATGACGGTAAACCGGTCGACGGTCTTACCCCCATTGTCAAAAACGGTATAAGCTTTCATGATCACACCCTAGCCGTCCAATTCGATGCCAAGGGGTCCCAAATTAGGTAATCTAAGCGTTATCAGGTCGTTAATGGAAGCCCCGCGTCTGGCGCCCCCGTCTTTCAGAACGGCATCCCGCTTTCCTGGTCCCCATGCCCGCGCTCCTTCACCTTCGTCACGCGTCTCAAGGTAATACTCTGTACAGGCGCCACGACGAGCGGTACCTTCTCGATCACCGCCTGATCGCTATCGATACCATAAGCGCGACTGTCCGATCTTGCCAGCTTTAGGATGCTGAAATACGTATTGAGGATGAATCCGGACCGGACCGAGAACTCATTGTCATAGGAGAGGAATCTTTCCAGGATAACAAACTTGAAATCCTTGGGTTTCCCGACCATCGGCATTTCGCCCGCCGCCTTCATTTCCTCCGCCACTTTCCTCAACATCACTCCGACCAGTGGCTGGATCCGGAAACCCAACCGCAAATTGACCCGGATCACCTTCTGCGGTATCAGGATATCCACGTCATATTCCTGGGTATAGGGGTCGTCCTGTCTTTCGATATTGACGAACCAATAGAAATCCGCACGTTTGCGCGGGTTGTCGAAGATGGAGTCCACATTCCTGTTCTCGATCTCGTGCCGGGACGCCCGTGTGAGATAAACAAGGTGGATCGAATATTTCGGAATGCTCGTATCGCTGCTCAGCAGCGCGAGTCGCGGCAATATGGGAGCGACATCCGTAAAGGTCAGCAAACGAAGCGTGATCTTGCGGGCATTGTACCAGACATACATCGTGGTTATCAGCCCGAATTCGAAGACAAGGAAGAAGAGCCGTTTGACCAGCTTGACCGCATTGGCGACGAAAAAACAGCTCTCGACCATCAGGAAAATCGTAACGATGGCTCCCACCAGCCAAAATGGATATTTTTTGACATAGCGCAGAAAATAAGTGACCAGCATGGTGGTCATCAACATGGCTACGGTGATCGAAAAACCATAGGCCGCGGTCATCGCCTCGCTCGTCCGGAAATATAGGGCCACGAGCACACACCCGAGGAACAGGATCCAGTTGATGCTGGGAATATAGATCTGCCCGCGGATATCCGTCGGAAATTTCACTTTTACCCTTGGCCAGAAACCGAGACTGATCGCTTCGCTGATCAGGGTAAATGATCCGCTGATCAGGGCCTGGCTGGCGATGATCGATGCCGCGGTCGATACTATGATGCTCACCAGCAGGAACTGGCTCGGAACTATCGCAAAAAAAGGATTCAACCCCTCCAGGTCGGGCTTGTTGCGCATCAGCGCCCAGGCACCCTGCCCGAGATAATTCAGAACGAGCGTGATCTTCACGAAGGTCCAGCTGAAATAGATGTTTTTTCGTCCCACGTGTCCCAGATCGGAATACAGGGCCTCGGCACCCGTCGTGCAGAGGAATACCGATCCCAGCAGCCAGAACCCGCGGGGATGGTTGATCAGCATCTTCAGTCCATAGACCGGGTTGAGCGAGGCGAATATGGCGGGATAGTGGACGATTTGCCGCAACCCCGCATACCCCAGCATCAGGAACCAGACCATCATGATCGGTCCGAACGAGCCTCCCACCACCTTCGTTCCAAAACGCTGGAAGATGAACAGCAACAACAAGAT
>DASYSV010000338.1:0-8492 GCA_036010185.1 Puia sp. | reverse complement strand
ACAAAGCACACCAGGAATCCAAGTACCGGAAAAAAGAAGTCGGGAACAAATCTTCGCCTCTCCCCCGGCGGACGAAGAAAAAAGAATTGCCGGAGCGTCGCGATATTTACACCCATAAAAGCTAAAAAAGCGCCAAAATTCAACAACTCCGCCGCCGCCTGGTAACTTAGGAGTATCGAGCCGGCGATCGTCAATACACCCATAATAACAATATTATACGTGGGTGTGGCTCGCCTGGCATCGAGATGGGAAAAGATCTTTCCGGGTATTACGCCATCTCTTCCCATTCCAAAGAGCAATCGGGCGGCTCCAACCTGTCCCGCCAGACCGCTCCCCAAACAAGCGATGAACAGGATGGCGGCTACCGCATTAAAAAGGAATTTTCCTCCCACCAGCGCCGAAACATCGAAAAATGCGGTTTCGGGGTTGGCGAATGTAGTATAGTCCGGCCAGATGCGTTGCGCCAGATAAATTTGAAGACCGCTGAATAACCCGGTAAACAAACATACCAATATCGGCGCCAGGAGCATATTCCTCTTTGGGTTCCTGACATCCTCTGCCAGCGTGGTCACCCCATCGAATCCGATATACGTTAGCGCCGCAAACGATGTAGCCGTCATTATCGCGCCGATGTTGAAAGTGGCGGGATTATAAAATGGCTTATAGGAGAAAAGGCCGCTCCACCCCTGCGCATGAAAGACATAGCGAATGCCCAGCCAGATAAAGATGCCTATGACGAGACACATGACAAAGAGCAGGATCTCATTCGACCTCGCCATCGTGCGGATCCCCCGCAGATTCAGATACGTGATAACGAAAACGAACAAGATGACCCATACCACAAAAGGAACCGATGGCATCAGCCTTTGCAGGGTCAGCGCCGCATAAACAGTATTGATGACAGGCACGATCAAATAATCCAGGAACATCGCCCAGCCGGCCATAAAACCAAGATAGGTATTCAACCCTTTCCCAACATAGGTATATGCCGACCCCGCGCTGGGATATAATGAGGCCATGCGACCATAGCTTGCCGCGGTCAGCATCATTCCAAGCATGGCGATCAAAAGCGTCGTGACCATATGACCCCGGGATACTTTCGAGGCGATGCCGAACAAACCGATGGCGGCAATGGGCTGTATCAGCACAATGCCATAGAAGATGAGGTCCCACAAACCCAGGACCCGGCGCAATTGCTGCGGTTGCTGTTTTTCGGCTGCTGTATCTCTCATGCTCATGCTTTAGCCGGCTTGTTGTGATCTTTGTCGAACCAGTTCTTTGCTTCCCCAGCCAGGCGGATCGCTTTCAGGATACTTTCTCTGTTGTCTTCCGTGGTGGGCGCCCAAACCGTTTGCAGGAACCCGTATAACCGGGGATCGGCAATATGCGCGGCGCAAAATTCTACTGTATTGCGTATACTCTTTTCGCCTGTCCCGTCCTTTCTGTAAAAGCCACCGGTCGGAACCTGGTCATACCCATCCGCCTCCAAATCGAGATATGCTTTTACCGGCGTTAATTTCTCATCGAATTTTTCGTCGTAGTACCAATTGCTCTGCAGCACCGACTTCGGCATCTTTTTAAAGAATGCTTCGGGTTTATGCCATAAGTAGTCGGACCAGACCCAGGACCGCGAACCGCATTTTTCGACCCGGTCTACAAAAAAATAGAGATCATGCCACCAAAGGTCATTTTGCCGTATGACGACGTAATCGAGATATCGCTGATCCTCGGCATTTTCTTCATCCATCCCCAAGTGAAAAAAACGGGGCTTTTCAAAGAGACCGGACACCTCCTCGATAAGATCGCCGCAAACTTCATAATATTTGTCCGTCGATACCATCCGTGAATATTTCCCCAACCAGATGTCATGACCGGCTGCAAAATTCAATTTCGGGATGGGTTCCAGCCCCATCTTACGCAGACGTTCCAATTCTTTCCGCAATCGCGTCGTGGACCATGCATTGTTAACGGCAATCTCGGGATGACTTTCGTACCTGACACCATCCCCGAGATCGATCACCACTAAGTTCAACCCTTCCTGAACCATTTTCTCCGTAGCATCATTCCATAAGGGTTCGCTCATTTGCAGATAAGGACGATACCCCCTAAATGGGCTCGGAGTGCTGTATTCCACCCAAAAGTTATAGCTCAGATGCAGGAGACAGCCCCATATCTTGCCGTCACCGGCGCCAGCCTGCGGGCGAAAGCTGTTCGCCCGGGGCGATAAAAGCCCCGGCGCCGCGCCCAGCAGACCTAACCCCGACACATTCTTTATAAACCCTCGCCTGTCGCTCATCTTTTTAGTTTTATATCGTTTGCATTACTTCCGAAGCGGCCTTTATCGCGGTATCGATCTCCTCTTCGGTATGCACGGCACTTATATACCACAACCCGCGGCCAATCACCCGCACACCCCGGTCGTGCATGCCGGCGATAAATTTCCCGAGTTTGGCCTTATCATAGTTGAAGGAGTCCCGGTAATCGCTCACCTTATCCAAATGGGTAAATCCCATATGGAACATGGGCCCCGGGCCCTGAACCAGCAATTTTTGCCCCGCCGCGGCAGCCGCCTGCCGCAGACCATCCATCAATCGCTGCCCGTAAAGAAACATGCGCTCATAGGGTCGCTCAGCCTCCAACACACTGGTAGTGGCCAGCGCCGCGGCGACCGTGGGGTTGCCGGCATTCATAGTACCCGCATGGATCACCCTGGCGTCCTGGATGAGGTTCATCCATTTCCGCTTGCCCACTACCGCGCTGATCGGGTAACCGCTCCCCATGGCCTTTGCAAAGATGGAAAGGTCGGGGATAACATTGAAATACTGTTGTGCCCCCCCAAGAGACATCCGGAAACCTGTGATCACCTCGTCAAATATAAGGGCGATGCCATATTCATCGCAAATCTCCCGGAGCCCTTCGAGAAATCCCTCCGCTGGGAGTATACAGCTATTGTTGCACATCACCGGCTCCGTGATGATGGCTGCTATTTCCTTATGCCTCTCAGCGACAACTTTTTTCACCAGCTCAAGATCATTCCATGGCAGTATGATAAATTCATCCCTGGCCCTCTCCGGCAGTCCTTCGGTCCATGGAAAGACCTTTGGTTGTTCCCTGCTCCCCATGGCTTCGGCGGAAGAAGCGGATATCCCCCAGCTCACATTGTCCAGCCAGCCGTGGTAATGTCCCTCGAACCGAAGGAATTTTTGGCGCCCGGTATTGGCCCTCGCCACTCTCAAAGCGGTTTGAACAGCAGTGGACCCATCCAGGCAAAATCGTATCAATTCCGCCGAGGAGATCAGCTCTTGCAGTTTTTCCGCCAATTCTATTTCCTTTATATGCTGCCCTGCAAAAAGCTGTCCCTGACGCGAATATTCCGCCACCGCCTTCAATACCTCCGGGTGAGAATGCCCCAGGATCAACGGCCCCTGGCTAAGCGTAAAATCCAGATACTTATTGCCGTCGACATCATAGATATAACTCCCTTCCCCATGGTTATAAAATATGGCATGGGGGTGATTGTACTTTCGGAATTCGGAAGAAACACCGCCCGCCAGGGCTTTTCTCGCTCTTGCCAACAAGGCCGCGGATTCGGTATAGCTGTATTTTTCCATATGCACTTTGATTTAAAAATTAGTTATACTGGCTGTTTGTGCCATAAGCGTCGCAGGGTACGATGCGGCCAATCTAAAGATATCCACATTAAACAAGGCAAACGCTTCATTCCACTTTGCCGCCTCTTCCTCGGAATAAGCATAAAGCCCCGATAAATTCTGGACTCCCCGTGCATTGATATCGACCATTTTTTGCATCAGCGCAGGGACCTCCTCATCATTGCAGAGCTGAGGAAAGGTCCGCCGGAATATTTCCAGAAAATCTTTCAATCCCAAAAAATCCATTCTTCTAAAAACGCCCATCAAGGTCATCCAGGAACCCGCATCGTATCTAAAAGCCTTATCCACGTCTTCCAGTGTCGCTTCCCCCTTCGAGACGATGCTTAACCCTTCTCTATAGGCTGCATACATCAGCCGGTTGGTGATAAATCCTCTTACATCCTTGCGAAGGAGCGTGGGTTCTTTCCCCCAAAAATGCGCCAGCGCATACACCCATTCGGCATAATGGATCGCGGTCTGAGCCCCGTTCGTAATTTCTATGAAGCGCGTAAAATACGAAGGCTCCGCCCAATGAATGCCCAAAAAACGCGCGGGGTTGACAAGGTCTTTTTGCAACTCGCTGATCGGGATGGCGGATGTATTGCTGGCGATGATGGCATCTTTTGCAACGACCCGCTCGATCTTTTCGTAAATCGAACGTTTTATCCCGGCAATCTCTATCACGCATTCCACCACCAGGTGACAGCTCTTTAGCATCTCGTAGTCTTCTGCGATCAACAGCTTAGCCAAATACGAATCGATCGGTTTGCATAGGAGCCCGGCCCTTTCACAGGCAATTAAATGATTCTTTATCCGCTGCGGCGCCGCCCTCATATCATCCGGGAGCGGGGCGACGGCCTTGACCCTGTGACCCGCGATAAGCAAAGAAGCAATAAAACTGGTACCCATTAACCCTAGTCCGACAACGCCTACCTCAATATCCTCTGTCTGAATCTTTCCCATGTATATTTTACAATAGATTAAGCAATACCCGTACAACGCACAATACAGTCGATCTCCACTTTTATCCCTTCGGCAAGGACCGATTGTACAGTCGTCCTCGCCGGTTTTATACCTGGAAAATACGTCGCATACACTTCATTATACCGGTCGAAATCTTTGATATCGCTGAGATGCACCGTGCATTTGACCACTTGTCCCATCGAAGCCCCCGCAGCCTGCACGATCGAGCGGATATTTTGCATCGTCCGATGTGTCTCTTCTTCTATGGAACCCAGGATAAATTTCGAGGTCTTGAAGTCAACAGCCGCCTGGCCGCTGACAAAAAGAAATCCATCTACCATTACTCCATCTGAATAAGCGCCCGTGTTGAAGCCCGGATCCCGGTCAGGATGAACAATTTTTTTCATAAATGACTTTTTTAAAGTGACTATTCGGGTAACAGCTTTAACAGCCTTGTTGCGCCAAAAGCTGCGTTTATACTAAATTCGACAACCCCTTCTTTCTCCCTGTACGGGACGGGCTTACCGGTCTTTATGTCGATGATATTGCCAATTTAAAATTCAGGTCGGCAATCCGAACCGTTGTTCCGGGATTCACCGCCTCATGATTGATGACGAATACATATCCTTCGTTGCTATTTGCCCGCACCGAAGCCTCGATGTCCGGATTGGACGAGTTGATATGAGCTTGAATCTTCGACTCCCGGAAGACATCACCGATGAGATCTTCCAGCTCCTGCCGCCCGGCGCTGTCCTTGTTCTTCCAGGTATTGAAATAGGTATCCTGCATACTGAATCCGAAGAGCCACGTCTTTCCCTTACCGGTTTGCCTGCACATCAGCGCAGGGCGACCCGACCGCATTTTCAAAACGACCCTACCACCCTTTACCTCGCAGCCATGCGGGCTGACGACTGGAAAAACAAAATGCTGCTGAAATGCGGTTCCCTCTACCCTATCTGTCCTGGCTTCCTTTTCATCGGCCGCAGATGCCTTGCCCGCCGGCGGGAACGACATCTTCGGAGGAATCGCCGAGAAGGGTACCCACTGGCCCTCCTCCTTCACCCGGTCCGTCGCCGCATGGCTCACTCCGAATAGTGTCGCCATCCCTTCGAGCGGCCGCTTACGGTCATCCATATTAGGAACACAATCGGCGATGACTATCCCTCCATTCCGGACAAACGATGCTATATAACCGGCCACCTTCGCGGGCAGCAATTTGACATCGGCAAGTACCAACACCCGGTACCCATCGAGCTTATCATCCGTGATCTGGTCCTCATGCAGGATATCCAATTCGCCAAAAGCCCGCAGGAACGCCTCATATGTCAACCCGACATTGAAGTATTCTTCCCGCAACAACAAATACTGGCTCCTCGGAAAAAGAAACGCGGCCCTGGCCTTTACACGCGGCGCCTTTAACAACCCGGGGCCTGCCTGCTGGATTACACTCATCGCCTTCCCATAATCCGCCCAGTGCATGGAATCCAGCGGAAGATCGGTCGTATTGTAATTCGACGGCGAGATCAGGAAATTGGCGCCCTGGGCAATGGCAGTATAGGCCATTTCGTGCTCCGACCAATACTGGCTCTTCCTTTCGGGACCCTTGAACCGTTGAAACCAATTGTCACTATAGGTGCCCACCCAGAAACCCATTTGCTTACCGTATGTCGTGCAAACATTGCGAAGCTGGGCGATCGTGTAATGCATTTGACTGATCCTCGGCTTCCGCAGTCTACCCGGCTCTCCGTACCGGTAATCGAAGGTCATATACGGATAGATGTCATAAGCCAGGATATCGGCGAAATCGCCCCCCCAATGAAAAACGTCATCCATGGCTATCTTCGAGTTGGACTTTACGCCCGCGCCAAATGTATTGTGGCTGTCATGGGTCATCACGATCCCCGGCCGGGGATCGAAGGCCTTGACGGCATCATAGACTTTCTTCCAGCCATCGCTGAAGGTTCCGCTCTGGAAGTTGAGCAGGTCCACCCACTTCTTCGGATCATTCTTAACGGCACCAAGACTGTCCGGCATCGTGTACCCATATCGTTTGGCAAATTCAGCCCTCGCAAAGCTGCTGTAGTCGAATGCGGAAGCGCCCGCATGAAACGGTTCATCCTGGAATGGGAAGACGGCATATACGCGTTTCAACGCCTTCATGGGAGCCAGTCCGGCCGCCACCCGCTTCTGCACCTCGCTGGCATACTGTGGGTCGTATACACTCATCACCGGGGGATGATCGCGATCGAAACCTTCAAACCCGGAGGTCATATAGTCGACATACATCCCCCGGGACTCCGCATAATCCAAAGCCTCCTTATTCGCATCGGCGGAAGAACCATACACCCAAAAATGGCCGAACCCCTTTTTTATAATATCATCTATAGATTCCCGCATAGCCGCCGGACGCTGCTTACCACTATCGGCCGGCGAAAGCTGTATAGTCGCCGGGAATGCCGAAATGGTGTCTCCGCGCAAAAGATAATCGGGGAATGCCGCCGCCGGCGAACCATACCTATTCCGCAAATTCGACTGTTCTCCCCTATCCGGATTCAACGGTATATACATTCCCTTCGACTCCTCCAGCTGTTGGAAAAGCTCGTGATTCATTTTCTTTACGATGTCCTGGCACGCCTTATCCCGGATAAGGTTCCTGGTCTCGAGCGGATCATTCTGCAGATCGTACAGCTCATCGGTATCCCAGATGCCGTTGTAATGGATATACTTATACCGGTCACCGCGGATCGCATGCATCGTCGGCGTCTGGGGATAGTTTCGCTCCCAATAATATTCATAGAGCAGCCCGTCCCGCCAGGGTTCCTTTTTCCCTTCGAGCAGCGGCAGAAAACTCTTCCCGTCCATATAATCCGGCGCCCGCAAACCCGCCGCGTCCAACAGCGTGGGTGCGATGTCGATATTGGCGACGACTTCTTTTACGACCGTGCCGGGTTTGATCAATTCGGGACACCAGGCCAGCATGGGCACCCGCATGGATGCTTCATACGCGGTTCGCTTGTCGATCAATCCATGTTCCCCGAACTGAAAACCGTTATCACCCATATAGATGATGAGTGTCGATTCTAATAAACCCTGCTCTTTCAGGTACGCCATGATCCGGCCCACCGATTCATCCACGCCATACAACGTCTCGGCATATCGCCGGTAATATTCCCCGATATCGAGACTGCTATGGTAAGGGAATTCTACTCCGTGCCAGGAGTTGCGCTGATTTTGAACCCACATCGGGGCGCCCTCCTGTGTACCCGCCTGCATCGTCAAAGGCGGATGGAACGGGTAGCCTTTGAACATGCCCTTGTTACGATCTGCGGGTATAAAATCGGCATGCACTGCCTTGTGTGACAGATACAGCATAAACGGCTTATTCCTATCCCGGCTCTTTAAGAAGTCCAGGGCATAATCGGTCAGCTCATCGGTAATATATCCCTTCTGTGGCACGTGTTTTCCGTTTACGTTCAACCCGTTCTTTTCCGGCAGATAGGAGCCCTGGCCCTTAAAAGACACCCAATAATCGAATCCCCGTTGCGGATCATCGAAATCACCACCCATATGCCATTTGCCGACCAGCGCCGTCTGATATCCTATTTGCTGCATATACTGCGGGAAAAAGACCAGGTCTTTTGGAACCGGATTGTTATTATCCACCACCTTATGTTTATGCGCATACAAGCCGGTGAGAATGGACGCCCGCGAAGGCGAACATAAGGAAGTGGTGACGAAGGCGTTTTTTAAATAGGCACCACCTTGGGCCAGGCGGTCCAGGTTGGGTGTCTTGATAAACGGCTGGCTTTTCAAAAATCCCAGTGCGTCATATCGATGATCGTCCGTCAGGATAAAAATGATATTCCTCGGCCTGCCATC
>DASYSV010000334.1:0-9504 GCA_036010185.1 Puia sp. | reverse complement strand
CGAACACAGAGGCTCATCGCCAGGGCAGAAAAAGCCCGCGCAAGAAAAGACCGCCGCGATTATACCATATGAATTACAAAGACTTGTAACAGGTAGTGTTCTTAACTAAACGATATGGGTCATTTCACCGAGCGTCTGCGTGCTTCCGTAAAACAATCCGGTGCGTACATCGCGCAGGAACAATTGAGCCAATCGGCAAGCGAGATCGAGAACACCATTACCGTTAAAGTACCTGTCGATCGTTTCGAAGACTTAATGGGAGAGCTACCTTCGGATAGTGACAAACTGGTCTCGAAGCAGGTCTCCTCTGCAGACGTCACCATAGAGCTAGTCGACACAAAGTCAAGGCTGGAAACCAAAAAGGAAGTGCGCGAAAGATACCTGGACCTTTTGAAACAAGCACACAGCATGAAAGACATCATCGCAGTGCAGAACGAGATCAACGATATCCAGCAGGAGATGGATCAGGCTTCCGGACGTATCGCGTATCTCGGTCATTCCTCGGCTTACAGCACTATCAACCTGCATTATTTTCAGGTGCTGGACGTTACAGCGGTGGAAACTTCTTCGCCCACATTTTTCACCAAACTAAAAGACTCGATCATCGAGGGGTGGAGCGGGTTAAGCGCATTATTATTGCAACTGGTCGGGGTATGGCCGCTGTGGATAGCTCTGGCGATCGGGATTCCCTGGATACGAAAATACCTGCGCAGATCGCGGCTGAGAACTGATGCGATCCGCCCCCCTGAGGAAACAGCCGGCAGACCCGGCGCATGAGGCTACGCCAAACTCCCCGCGGCATGTGGGGAGTTTTTTTTACATTGCGATATGGCAAAGAAGAAGCTGGTGGTGCTCACGGGTGCGGGCATCAGCGCAGACAGCGGGCTGAAGACGTTCAGGGACTCGGACGGTCTCTGGGAGGGATATGACGTGACGGAAGTGGCTACGCCGCGGGCCTGGCGAAAAGATCCCGCGCTGGTGCTCGACTTTTACAATATGCGGCGCAGGGATACGCTGAAGGCGGCGCCTAATGAAGGGCATACCGGTCTGGCGCAGCTGGAAAAGGATTTCGATGTACATATCATCACCCAGAACATCGACGATCTGCATGAACGGGCGGGTTCTACCAGTGTGATGCATCTCCACGGCTCGATCTTTCAGATGCGCAGCGAAAAAGACGAGACACTGGTCTACGATATCCGCGAAGATATCCTGCTCGGTCATCGGGCGGAGGACGGAGCGCAGCTACGACCCCATATCGTCTGGTTCGAGGAACCCGTACCCATGATCGGATATGCCGTCCCGTTGGTCAGGACCGCAGACATCTTTGTCATCGTAGGTACCTCGCTGGTCGTGTATCCCGCGGCAGGTCTGGTCGATCTGGCGATGCCGGGCATTCCGAAATTCATCATCGACAAAAAGATACCCTATACGTCTCCCATCCGGAACCTGGTCGCGATAGAGCAACCTGCTTCCTCAGGCGTGAAAGAATTGCGTCAGCGTCTGGCCGAATTGATCTGAAATCTCCTAAATTAGCTCAAATTACTTGCCGTGGAAACAACTGCTTCTGAAACCGGGGGCTGGCTCCAGCTTGTTCTTCTGGGAGTCTTCCTCATCATCGCGATCCTCTTCCTGCTTACCGAACAAAACACTTTACGAACGATTAAGAACGAGAACCGGCGGATTCGCCCCGGACAAGTATGGCTTCAAATGATCCCCATCTTTGGCCAGATATGGCAGTTTATCGTGGTCGTCCGGATCGCAGGCTCCATACGCAATGAGGTCGCCTCCTGGGAAAACGATTCAATCCTGGGTATCGAGGCCGCGGCGATTGCACAGGGGAACAAACGGCCTACCCAGGCGATCGGGATCGCGTATTGCACGCTTATCGTGATCGGGGTTGGGTTGAATCCCGTGTTATGGGGTAATCCTAAGGTCCCGATCGGATTGATTGAACTGATCGGCTGGACCGAGCTGGCCGGCATTATTTGCTGGATCGTCTACTGGGTGAAACTCGCAGGCTATAAGCGAAGGCTGCGGCAAAAGAATCTGGCCACACTCTGAGTGCCGGCCAGGATTTTCAAATTCTTTTAACAAGACTTGTCCTATTTTGCGCCGGCATGGCAGCATTACGGTTTATGTTACTGGCGGGTCTTTTACTTTCCACTCTGCAAGGTTTGTCGCAGGAGGACGAACTCTCCGCATCGGTGGCTCGTTTGCGCAACTATTGTCGCGATAGTACCCCCACAGGTTACAGCCCGCGGATGAATGTCATGACACTGACGCCCAACGGCAACCTTCACTATCTTTTCCCGCTGTACCACGCGTTGAAAGACGAAGAGAAGTTCCGGAAGATCTATTCGGATAAAGGCTTCTATGACGAGGTAAGCCAGTATTTCGCGTTCGCGGGAGACTACCGGACCGCATTGCAATACCTGGTCAGGAGCTATGACACGATCGACGATGCTACCCGCAGAAAGATCTACCGCACGGCCGCCGGGCTCGGGAATATCGTACACGCCGACGCCCGTCGCTATATCCACCTCGCGGCAAAGGACAGACAGGTGGTGATGATCAATGAATCGTTCTCCAAACCGCTGCACCGGGCATTTACCTTATCGCTGCTGGCGGATTTTTACCGGATGGGGTTCCGGTACCTCGCCATGGAGATGCTGGATAATTTCTCCAACCGCCGGCTAACCTCGGTAGGCATGCATTCGGGATATTATGTCTGTGAACCGGTGGCGGGCGAATTGATGCGCACCGCCCTTGCGATGGGCTTTACGCTTGTACCGTACGAGGACACCCTGGCCGGCGCTCATACGGCTGATCAGCGGGATTCCGTCCAGGCCGCACACCTCTTTGAAGTGCTGCGGAAAGATCCGAAGGCGAAGATACTCGTGCATGCCTCGCTTACCCATATCGTCAAAAAAGCCCTGCCCGACGGACATATCCCGATGGCACTGGCCTTCTGGCGTATGTCGGGTATAGAACCGCTGACCATCGATCAGACGGATATGACGGAGGAAAGCAGTTTTGGATACGGCCGGGTGATCTATCAGGCCTATACGACCAAATTCCATCTTACGGAACCTTCGATCGCGCTGATCAACGACGCGCCGGTGAACGTCACCGACAAGGATCTGTACGATCTATGCGTCATCCATCCACCCACCACCTGGCTGGACGGTCGTCCCACCTGGCTAAGTCTCGACGGATTGCGTCAGCCTACCTATATCAAGGCGCCTTCGAAAGAGGTGTTCTTCGTACAGGCCTATTATCAGAAAGAAATAGATGCGAATGACAACACTCCCTGGCAACTGGTGCCCGCAGATCAGACCTATACACCCGGCGGGAGGACGCCTACCGGCATTGTGCGTTACCTGCTGTATCTCCGGAAGGGGAAATACAAGATCTTTTTCCGGGATATCAATTATCGGATCCTCAGTGCGCTGAGCATCGATGTGAATTAGACCGTGGTCCCTGTATAACGAGCTGAGCATCGGGATGAGCTAGGCGTGCGGCGATGGGGCGACAGGCTTCACCGTATCCCCGAATGCGATCCCTTCGCGACCCAGGGCTTCCAGTACCGGCTCATAGATCTCAGGCAGGATGGGGATGTGGAGACCCGTCAGGGTTATCCGGCCTTCCAGTACCAGGACGGCGGCTATCCCCAGCGGAAGCCCGACCGTGCGGGCCATGGCGGTATGAAGATTGTCCTCTCCTTTAACGACCAGCGTGCTTCTTGCCATAAAAGCCCTTTCTGCCTGCGTGAAGCCTATTTCGTGGATCATGACGATCATATCTCTATCGGCCGGCTTCATGGCAAGACGCGTCTCCAACAGGGGTTGCAGGATGTCAGCCGAAGTACGCGCGGTTTTGGGAACCGGTCCTTTATCGAAAAGCCCCAGGAAGTCCAGCTGTTCCCGGTTGTCCACACCGACCAGCGCACGCAGCGGTGCGGACCAGACAGCATAGCTGAGCCCGGACGGATCGACGGGTACCTTATCATCTGTCAGGCCGGCGCGAACGATCGCGGACCAGCCGCGGCAAAAAGCAGGATAACGCAAGGTGGTGCGAACAAAGGTCTCCGTTCCCTCCAGATCGTATAACGGGATATACGAGAGCGAGTCCCGGTTGGGATACCAGGCCAGCGGGCCGATGTCGAAGTCCTCCAATGAGACGGTTCCGGGTCGTTCGAACAGCGATAGCTGATCGCGCGTAATGACCTTGCCTTTCTCCCGGTAGGTAGCTCCCGCCGAACCAGCCAGCACTACGTTGCGGGGGTTCCAACTGATCTTGTAATGCCAGGGATTGTCGTCGCTTTCGGGGGCGATAAGACCTCCCGTATGCGAGTGGAAGGTGCGGATGATGCCACCATCGTCTTTGATCCGGCGCACCAGCTGCAGCGCGCTCATATGATCGATGCCGGGATCCAGTCCCATCTCGCCCAGAAAGAACAACCCTTTCCGACGTATATCGCCCTCCAGTGTCCGGATAGCCGAATCGAGATAGGAGGCGGTGAGCAGATGTTTGTTCTTTTTGAGACAGGAAAGCGCCACGAGATAGTGAAGATTGGGCGGAAGCAGCGAAATCACCACATCGGCCCCGTCAACCAACGCGTCCCGCTCGTTTTCGTCAGTAACGTTCAGCTGTACGGCAGACGCCTGCGACACCCGGCCGATCTTCGACCGGGCCAGATCGAGATTGGTTTCGGCCACCGTCAGCTGCCAATCGCGGGACACGCAAACATCGATAAGGTATCGGATCAGGCTGGTCGCCGACTTACCGGCCCCGAACAGGAGAATACGCTTCATGAAGGAATTTTGTCCGCCACAAGGTAGTATGTTTTCTTAAAATTTTTGAGATGATCGGCTACACATGGCCGTCTGCTCATCGAATGAGACGGATCTCCCCCAGATCCCTATCCATACCGGGCTTCAGATCGCCCGACTGGAAACAAGCACTCCGGTAAGGCCCGTTGGCCTGCACCGACACTTCCCAATTGCCGGGTTTCACTGACCGGAGGATATACTCCCCGTTGACATTCGTCATTTCGATGGAATCCTTTCCCTGGATAGCCCAGACCCTCCCGGCCCCATTGGCGGGGAACAGGCGGACATGAAAGGAAGAAGTTTGTAATAATCTTACTGCGTGAATGCCGGAAATGCCTACCAGGACCAAAAACAGTTGTACGATCGCGCTTCTCATACCGGTTCAAGTTTTATAGATTCGACAGATGATGGACAGTCGTCTACCGCGGCTTCCAGGATGATGCTCACGGGTAAACGAATAGATGGTCTTTACGTCAGGCTTTTAATGGGCAAATTGAACTGCGGGGGTTCGAGGCACGCTATTGTACCCAACTACTGTGCCAAATGAGAAGGAATAAGAGAAAATCTTAGTGATCAAATAGTTAATCACCATTTCATAATCCGGAGTAGGAGAGCCCCAGCTCCTTCGAGCTGATGGAAGTGATCTTATACTGTACCCGGATACCGCGCGAACTCTTCGGGGCTTCCTGCATGAGCGCGGCGCCAGGGCTGATCCCGCGAAAAGACAGGTTCTCCGTTTTGTACACCTTCTTGTTGGCTTGAATATACTGGACTTCTACAACAACCAGATCGAGTGGATAGGCAGAGCGATTCGATACTGTCAGCTGAAGATCGTTGATGCCGCCGAAAGTACCGACGGAATAACGATTGGCGCCCACGGATACCTCGCTGCTGATGGCCGTCTTTGCCGCCTCCTTGCTATCGATGGAAGGTTCCGCCTGGGTACGGTGAACGGCCTCGCGCGTTACAACGGGAATATCCGCGAGGACAGAATCTTTCTGAACGGGGGGCATGAGGGCCGCCGGGATCTTTTCCTTCTGCTTTCTGACCCTCCTGACGGCGGAGACGGTAGAAGAGATAGTATTGTCCCCGACAGGAGCGGTTGTTTTTTCCGTGGTATTCGCCAGTATAGCAGCGTTAGCCGCGGGTATAACCGTGGGTTGAGGATTAGTCTGTTTTGCAACAGACTGGGGCGTGGTCCTCGACGCAATTCGTCTTTGTAACCCGAGAGACTCTTTGTTCAGTGACAAGCCGATAAATATACCTGCCGCCAGCAAGGCCAGGATACTGCCCCCGATGCCGGCAACACGAAAGAGCCGTTCTTTTTGATGAGACCGGTGGCGGGGCGCGAATTCCACAGGAGTCCTATCCCTATGGTCGGAAAGGGAAGGATAATCCCCGGTGGCCGGGGTCGCTGAAACGGGCGTTACGGGCTCGGGAATCAGTTGACGGGGTCGTTCTATCTCGCGTACGGGCGCTTCGCGCATCGGCTGCGGAGCAGGTTTACCCGAGGGCAGGGTGACATAGATGATGCGTTTGTGAGTCGTCACGGATTTATCATCCGGGGCGGAGACCTCGGTCGCAGGCCGGAAGGAGATGGTAGTGGTGTCCTGATTGCCATTGGAGGCGGATACAGCGGCCGCCGCGGGTTTCTTATAAAACCTGTCGAAAGGCTGTTCTTCCACAGCCGGAGCGAACTCCTTCAATTCCTCTATTTCGCTGGGGTATCTCCATGCGGCGCTCTTACCTTCTAACCATACCAGGTCATAGGCTTTCAATCCCATATTCTTTAAATCATCCAAAGAATAGGGGCCGCTTTGCTTGTTATTCCGAAGAAGCAGATACATCGTCATCCATATTCCGGTTAAGATCCTCGATCAAACGGTACAGAAAAGTAATAGCAATTATCTCACCCGATTTTGTTACAGGCAAGTTATACTTACCGGCAGAAGGCTTTCAATGGATTTGAAGAAGAAGTAGGAGGCTTGTACAAATGTACTTTTTTTTTCCGAAATTCGGCCCCAAACCAACATCGGAAAATGGACGCTGCTATACTGGACAAAGTAAATAAATGGTTAAACGGCAATTACGATCAGGCGACCAAAGATGAGATCCAACGCCTGCAAAAAGAAAATCCTAACGAATTGACGGAAAGCTTCTACCGCAACCTGGAGTTCGGTACCGGGGGGCTTCGCGGCATCATAGGAGTGGGTACCAACCGGATGAACAAATACACCGTCGGGATGGCTACCCAGGGATTTGCCAATTATCTGAAAGCGTCCTTTCCCGGTAAGGAAGTCAGGGTCGCCATTGCCCATGACAGCCGGAACAACAGTCGCTTTTTTGCCGAAACCGTGGCTAACGTATTCGCGGCCAATGGGATAAAGGTGTTTCTTTTCCAGTCCCTGCGTCCTACTCCTGAACTGAGTTTCGCCATCCGGCACCTGCACTGCCAGGGCGGAGTGGTTTGTACGGCCTCGCATAACCCCAAGGAATACAACGGCTACAAGGCATATTGGGATGACGGGGGACAACTGGTGCCGCCGCATGACAAGAACGTTATCCAGGAAGTAGAAAAGATTGCCGGTGTCGATGCCGTCAAATGGGGTGGAGGTGAATCGAATATCTCGATGATCGGCGCCGCCATGGACGAGGCCTATATCGGAATGGTCCGCAACCTGAGCGTTTACCCCGAGGTGATCGAACGGCAGCACAATCTACGGATCGTCTATACGCCGATCCATGGAACGGGAATAAAGCTGGTTCCTGAAGTATTGCAGCGGTTTGGGTTTTCCAATGTTCATGTCGTGGACGAACAGGCGACCCCCGATGGCAACTTCCCGACCGTCATCTATCCCAACCCCGAGGAAAGCGAAGCGATGAGCATCGGTCTGCGCAAGGCGCAACAGATAGACGCGGACATATTGTTAGGCACCGATCCGGATGCGGATCGGGTAGGCATCGGCGTAAAAGATAAGAAGGGACAATGGGTTCTGATGAACGGGAACCAGACGGCGACGCTGGCCTTCAACTATATGATCGAAGCCAGGAAGGCGAAGGGCGTCGCGGCTGCCAACGATATGGTCGTCAAAACGATCGTTACCACCAATCTGATCGATGAGATCGCCTGGCGAAACAATATCAGTTGCTATAATGTCCTCACCGGTTTCAAATATATTGCCGAGCTCATCAAAGAAAAAGAAGGTCGCGAGAACTATGTTATCGGCGGTGAGGAAAGCTATGGTCTGATGATCGGCAGCCAGATCAGGGATAAAGACGCGGTCAGTGCCGTAGCACTTCTATGCGAAATGGCGGCATACGAAAAAGACAAAGGCCGCAGTCTTTATGACAAGCTGATCGATCTCTATGTGGAATATGGTTTCTACAAAGAGAGCCTGATCTCCATTACCAAAAAAGGAATGAACGGGCAGAAAGAGATAGCCGCAATGATGAGCGCCTATCGCAGCCAGCCTCCGGCCGCGATCAACGGATCACCGGTCGTCGAGTTATTGGATTACGAGCTGCGCAAGGGCAAAAACCTCCAGACCGGAGAGTCCTGGGACCTCGAGCTTCCGGAATCCAATGTTTTGCAGTTCATCCTCGAGGATGGCAGCAAGATCTCAGCACGGCCTTCCGGTACGGAACCGAAGATCAAATTCTATTTCAGCGTACATGGTCCGTTGGCGGATGCAGCCGAATACGACAAGGTCAATGCCGAGTTGTCGGACCGTATCGACAGGATCATAAAAGATATGCAGCTGAAGTGATCGCTAAGAAGCCATTTGGATGATGGCAACGAGAAGAAAGAGGCTGGCGGAAATGAGATTGGTTTTCGTAAACATACGGCTTTAATTTTAGGGTTTGGATTTAAACAACCATTAACAAAGTAGAAACAAAAAGCTTCGTTTGCAATAGTAAATATACTTGCGGGCCCCCGAAAATTTCGGAGGCCCTTTTCATATTTATGCACTGCAGGTGACACATCCCTCCTGCATCGAACAAGTCGCACCCGCCGGAGGTTCCATCGGCTCCACCATCTTTCCGCCCTGCCGCTCGACCGTAAACTGTACAGCCTGTGATGCGGCCTGCGTCCGCAGGTAGTACATGCCTGTCTTCAAGCCCTTTTTCCATGCATAGAAGTGCATAGAAGTCAATTTGTTAGACGAAGGGGCGTCGACAAAAAGATTGAGCGACTGCGACTGGCAGATATAGGCTCCCCGGTCGGCGGCCATATCGATGATGGTGCGTTGTTTGATCTCCCATACCGTCTTATAGATATCCTTGATCTCCTGCGGGATCCCGTCTATCGTCTGGATAGAGCCATTGCAAAGGATGATCTTGTTCTTCATGTCGTCATTCCAGAGGTTCAGCTCCACGAGGTCCTTCAGGAGGTGTTTGTTGACCACTACGAATTCCCCGCTTAGCACCCGGCGAACATAAATGTTGGATGTATAGGGTTCGAAACATTCATTGTTGCCCAGGATCTGGGAAGTGGATGCCGTCGGCATGGGCGCGACCAGCAGGGAGTTGCGAACGCCGTGTTTGACGACCTCGCTCTTCAGCCGGTACCAGTCCCAGCGAAGCGTCGGTTCAACTCCCCAGAGATCGAACTGGAATTCCCCTCGCGACGTCGGCGATCCCGCAAAGCTTGCATATGCCCCCTCGATTT
>DASYSV010000290.1:0-16384 GCA_036010185.1 Puia sp. | reverse complement strand
CCGCGGCCGCGGCATCCTTCAACACCGTGATACTCTCCACATCCGCTGGATTGATATTATTGATGTCCCCCGGATAGGGGAAATTATCCACGACGATCAGCGGGTTGGGGTTCGCATAGATCGTGCTGCGCCCGCGAATGGTAATAGCCGACTGATTGGCGCTCGTCACGATATTCTTGTTGAAAAGTACACCGCTCGTCACCCCGTCTATCCTGTCGAGCACATTGGTCGACACGCGACGATTCAGCAGGTCGTTATCTACTTCGTCGAACGAACCCGTAGATGCTTTCCGTTTCACATCCTGGTAACCAGTATGAAGAACGACTGCTTCGATCAACGCCTTCGTCCGCGATCTCAGGGTGATGGTAATATCCTTTCCTGACGGTGGCAACGGCAGTTCCTGAGGCTCATAGCCGATGCTGCTGACCGACAGCTTAGAATCCGAGAAATGGGTGGAAAGTTCGAATTCACCGTCATCATTGCTCACCCCCGAAACGTCGCCCCGTGCGACGATGGATGCCCCGCCGACGGGGTCCCTGTTCTCATCGACGATCCAACCATGTACCTTCCGCTCTTCCTTCGGTCGCAAACGCACAAAGATAAATCGCTCCTTTTCATCCAATTCATAGAGCACCGGCTGATCGAAAAAACAGGTATCCAATACCTTGCGGATCGAAGCATTCCTGACCGATATGCTCACCTTGTGCGCGATCTTTGGCCAGTCGCCTTCGCCGAAATATGCATAACCCGTCTTTGTGTGGATTTCATCCAGGACCTTCTGTAATGGAACATCCTTCTCGCTCAGGGTGATGAGAGGATCCGTTTGAGAATAGGATGGCCGGCAATTCAACAAGCAGGCAATTAATAGGAATACAGCCAGTCGGTTGGACCTCATTGATCCGGGTGGTTTAATAAATAAAGTTACAGCCTACAAATCAGGAATAAACATAAAATAATTACTTATTTTTCTATTTACTCATGACCGCGGGCTGTAACTGGCGGACTTGGTTCAATGGTAATGGACAATTATTTTGCCATTGTGACTCTCACTGTTTTTCCATTGGTTATAAACTGTAGATGGTCTCGTTTCAATTGTTTCATTATCGAGTCAAGACCCTGGCTTCGGGAAAAAATTCCGTAGCCAGGTGTATCGGGTACATTCTGATCGATCTGTATTTCAACGTCATAACATCTTCCCAGGGTCCGCAACAGCTCATGCATAGGGGTGCCCTCGAACTTCAGGACCCCGTCCCTCCAGGCTACAACCGCGCTGGGATCGATCCCCGGGATGACCTTGATAGGCCCAGTTGCTCCCGGGGATGAGTACGGTATTTCTCCCTGCTCTCCAGGATGGAGCGTAACTCGTTGTGACCCGCTTTCGACGCTTACAGAACCGTCGATCAGAGACGTCCGGGCGACCGGCTCATCATCGTAAGCCATGATATTAAAGTGTGTGCCCAGGACCTTAACCTCCGCATCTTTGATGAGGACCCGAAATGGCATATCGGAACGTTGCGAAACTTCAAAATAACCTTCTCCGGACAATTCCACCACCCGATCCGGCCCGCTGAACTTCACCGGATATTTCAGGATAGAGGCTACATTCAGCCAAACCTTGCTGCCATCCGGCAGTGTAACGGAACGCTGCTCACCACCCCTCTCTACCTTCATCGTCTGCGTCAGTGTTGCCAATGCCTGCTGACGCTCTTCTTTATTCAATGATCCGCCAGTTTGGCTGTACCAAAAAGTCCCTGCGATAATGAGGATGGCTACGGACGCCGCCACTATCCATACCCTCTTTCCAAAAGGCATACGGACCACCGGCGCCTTCACACGTTTCTCCGCCAACCGATCCAACCGATCTTCCAATGCTCCTACCCACTCGGGCGAAGGTCCTTCTGTGGAAAATACCCACTGTCCATGATGAGTCTCATGTTCTTCAGCGATGAGCTCCAACTCTCTAACGCCCGCTCCCCTTACCCACTGCAAAAATGCCGCATGCTCCGTCGGGGTGAATTCCCCATTTGCATAATCCGCGACAAATTGCTGAGCCTCCTTAACATTCATAAAACAAGGTGATATATAATAAAGACACTTCGGGAAGTCCCCGGGATACCTCGACCCATAAATTTTTTTGAGAAAAACTTAAAACTCTACAAACAGTTGAAAATTAATAAGATTACGACACGGTATTTATCTTTTCTTCCAGTAGGCTTTAAAAGCAATTTTTCCTGGGTACTGAAACCGGGGGAGGCAGGGTTTCAACTTCAAGCTTAATTTATTTCCGGACGTTGCGAGATTCTTTCCTGTGGTACGATGATATTTCACGCAAAAAATAACAGCCAAATGTGAAATATTACATGAATCATCGGAAATTTTCCGATAAAACCATCAAAACTTCACACACCCTATCGCTCAAAAAGCGAAAGAAACACAAAAAGCAATGCCGTAATCTCCCCATGCTCCTGCAAGTACTTCCTGACAAAAGCCGTGGCCGCATACAACTGCTTCTTCACCCCCGCCCGGCTGATCTTCAGCTCCGCCGCTATCTCATCCAGACTCAACCCATCATCAATGCTCATTTTTAATACCTTACGCCTGCCCGGTGGCAGCTTTTCCATCGCTTCCAACGCTATCCGGTAATATTGCCTGAACAATACCAGCTCCTCCGTCTCGTAAACGCCCGTGCCATCCAACCCCTCCAGCTCCCTGATCTTCTTCTGTACCTTCAGACCGCGCAAATAATTGAACACGACATTCCTGGCAATAAAAAAGAGATAATCTTTAAAGGATTCCACTTCACCCAAATGACCCCTCTTCTCCCATACTCTGACGAATACATCCTGAGTAAGCTCATCGAGATTGTCCCGCGAAGGCTCGAACAGATAGATATATCGCTGCACATGCCCGAAATACCCCGTATACAAACGCCTGAACGCATCCCTGTCGCCCTGGGACACCTGCTGGAGCAGCTCTTTTTCATTATGTATCCCGATCAACGACACGGCTTTTATTTAATATCTGGAGACTTCGTCCTCGCCACAGCCGAGGACTCGTTCGGAATCTTCGCCTAATGGCTAAATTCTGGCCGACAGGCCTCCGGTCTGTCTAATGTAATAAGATATTCCCGTTTGTTAAGGGCCCCGGGGAGATTTCCGCCCTCTCAGCTTATTTCCAGACCAGAACGAGCATTCCGGCAAAGATCAGACCAGCAGCCAGCAGCACTTTTGGAGTCAACGGTTCTTTGAGAAAGAAAAAAGAAAGAAATATAGTAAAGAATATACTACCCTTGTCGATGACCGCTACCTGCTGCACCTGCCCGATCTGTAATGCCCGGTAATAAAAAAGCCAGGACATCCCCGTCGCAATCGCCGATAAGACCAGGAAAATCCAGTTATTCCGCGTCAGCCCCGGCAAACCCGCCACGTTACCCCGAAATAACACGATCCCCCAGGTGATCAGCAGGATCACCGCCGTCCGTATGGCCGTAGCCAGGTCGGCATTCACGTCCTTTAAACCGATCTTGGCGAATATCGCGGTCAAGGCGGCAAATATGGCGGACAACAACGCATACACCAGCCATAACGGAAAATTGCTCATATCCCAAAGATAAAAAACTTACACCGCCCACCGCGCTCCATCCTCACCGCCCGCCGCGCTCCTTCCTCACTGCCGCCGCCGCGCTCCCTGCCATGTTCTCCATCATCTCACCACCCTCTTCCTCCCTTTCTCATCGACGATCTCCGCCTCAACCACCGGCCCATTCCAATCCATAAACCTCCCCGATTGCGACAAGAACGACTCCCCATAATAATACTCCTCCCTCCTCACCCTTCCATCCTTCAATCGCACCATCGCCGCAACCTCCGACGGCATCAACGCCACCTGGCGCCCATCCATGCGACGCTTAAATACCTTCAATGGGCCCCTGTTCTGCCCCGCCGCCAATAAATAATGCCCCCCGGCTCCCCGCAATGCCACCAGCGCCTTCCCGTCACCCGGAATAAAAATGCCAGACTGCAATATCGTTGCGGGGAAGAAACCACAAGAACCATCGCCCCGCAACAACAACCCATTCATGGCATCATATCTTCCCGTAGAAACCTCCGTCCCATAATCATTCCCACTCATGACGATATCCAGATTCCCATCCCCGTCAAAATCACCCGCCACCATCCCATTGATCACCGAAAACTGCGCCTCCACCGGCAACGGTATCATCGTAAACTTCCCGCCTCCGTCATTCCGGAAAAGACAACTGCGCATCTGGTTGGCCGTAAGGATCGTAGCGCCATTCCGGTCTTCGGGCGTCAACACTTTGTCCATCGTGGCCACGGCATAATCCCGGTATGACGGAAAGCGGTGCCGCATGGAATTCATCTGCCGCAACAGATCGTCCCTCCCAATCGCGGGAAACTCCCGCAGCCTGCCCTTCTGATCCGGCAGGTACAACGAGGTCAGCATGTCATACACGCCATTATTGTCGAAATCCTTGCCATATACCCGCACAGGGTGCTCCGCATCCGCCTTATAATACGAGTTCAACCCCAAATTGCCCACCACATAGTCGATATCTCCGTCATTGTCGAAATCGCCGGCCACGATACTATTCCACCAACCGGTGACTCCGCTCTCACCCGTGCCGCCGGTCACATTCCTGAATATCCCCCGCTCATTCTTAAACACCGTCAATGGCATCCACTCCCCCGCCAACACCAGATCGGGCCATCCGTCATTATCGATGTCCGTCCAGATGCCGTCGCAAACCATGCCGATCTTCTCCAACCCCGGCGCGACCTTCGCCGTGACGTCGACGAACCTCACCCGACCATCGACCGTCTCGTTGTGATAAATAAAACTCGTCACCGGCTGCGGATAATGCCCCGGATCGACCCGCCCGCTCACAAACAAGTCAGGTCTTCCATCATGATCATAGTCCGCCGCCCGCACACAGAATTTGCTCGTCACATTATGCGACGGCAACGCATCCGCCGGCGCAAGCGCGAAATGCCCATGACCGTCATTGATATAAAGTCTGTCCGTATACGCCTCGCTGTTCTCACCATGCTCATACCCTCCCGCCGCAATATAAAGGTCCATGTCCCCATCCCCATCCGCGTCGAATAGCAATATCCCTTCATCGTCGCTCAACTTAGCCAAAGCAGCCGCCGAGTCCTTCAGCAACGGCGAGGCCACGAATCTTCCATCCGACTGCTGCAAAAACACCTCCGCGCTATAATTCGCCGACCCCCCCACCACCAGGTCATCGAGCCCGTTGCCATCCACGTCGCCGACAGCTATGCCAGGCCCATATTGCGAGAATTTATGCGGCAACAATTTTTGCACGTTGAAGTCGATGTAGTCCTTCTCTTTCTGCCGGTAATGGATACCTGCCGAGTCGGTGATATCCCTGAAAACCGCTGCCGGCGCGACCCGTGGACCCGGGGGCACATATCGATCGCGAGCCTTACGCCAATCGGTTTTGACCACCTGGTCACAGGCCACGTTATACAACGTCTGCGCCTTCCCGTCCGGCCATCTGATCAGCATGGTATCCACCGTCCGCACAGGCCCCAGCCCGAAATGCGCGGCATTCTCTATCGTCGACAAATAGCCGCGGTAAGGATTGTTCTCATACACCTGCTGTTTACCATGGTCATAATGGAGCTCGACCCACGCACCCAGGCCGCCCCTGTTGAGACTGTCCCCGGAAAACACGACCCGCAGAAAATGATCCCCCGACCCGCCCCGTTCGCGCGCCATGTTCTTATAGATCCTCGCCTCGTCATTGATATTGTTGACGACAAGATCCAGATCGCCGTCCCCATCCAGGTCCGCATACGCCGCCCCGTTGGAAAAGCCCGGCGTCATCATCCCCCAATCCTCCGACACGTCCGCAAACGTCAGATCGCCCTTATTGCGAAAAGCGAAGTTGTGGATCTTCACTTCCGGTATCTGCTTCATGATGTCTTCATGCGAGATGATATTCGAAGCCTGACGCATGAACATCTGGAAGTCGTGATCGGTTATGTCTTTAGGATATCCCCCCGTGACGATCAGGTCCCGGTACCCGTCATTGTCGAAGTCTGCCAGCATCGGCGTCCAGCTCCAGTCTGTTTCGGCGATGCCGCTCAGCCAGCTGATCTCGCTGAACACGGGATCACCCGCGGAGTCACCCTCTACCCGGGGCCCCTGGTTCAGTTGGAGACTATTCCGGATGTATTGATACTGGTACCCATACTGATCGGAATTCTGATAGAACAAATAACTGCTTGGATTCAGGAACATTTTCTTCCGGTAATTGTCCGGCGGGTTCATATCCAGTTCGACAAGATCGGCAAGCCCGTCATTATTCACATCTTCGATATCCTGCCCCATTCCATTGGCGGAGGTATGCTTAAAATAGCTCGCGATCTTATTGGTAAACGTGCCGTCCCGGTTATTGATGTATAGAATATCGTTCCCGGTGAAGTCATTGGTCACATAGATATCTTTCCAGCCATCGCGGTTGATATCCGCGATCGTAGCCGCATGCCCGAATCCCTCGATGGTAATACCGGCCTGTTTCGATACATCCCTGAATACCGGGTGCTTCAATGAGTCATTCCATTCGTTCCTGTACAAATGCCCCGTACTCGGAAACGATCCGTCGGTCACCGGTTTCCTGAAATTATTTGGATTGATACCCTTTGGGATCCCATTCACGGTCAGGTACATGTCGATCCGGCCATCATTGTCATAATCGAAAAAGGTCGCCATCGTCGAATACAGCGTATCCGCCAACCCGTATTCCACCCCCATTTCTTTGAAATGCGGGATGCCCTTTGCATCCACTCCCTGATTGACATACAAAAGATTCGTTCGTTGCCGCGGGTCCTGTTTGATGTTGGCGCAGACATAGATATCCGGCAGGCCGTCGTTATTGACGTCGACGACGGCCGCTCCCCTGCACCATTCCCCGTTGCCGCCTACGCCGGCGATATCCGTGATATCCTCAAAAACAAGGTTTCCCTTGTTCAGATACAACTTATTGGAAACGGTATTACCCGTAAAATAAATGTCGGGCAGCCCGTCATTGTTGAAATCGCCGATCCCAACCCCGCCCCCATTATAGATATTGGTCAGGTCCAGCGGATTGATGGAGTCGTTCTCGACGATCGTATTATTGAAATGGATCCCCGAATGCGCAGAGCCGATCAGCTCGAATTGCGTCTTCTTCCTGCAGGAAAAAACGCACAGGGCAATGGCCGCAACAACCAAAATCCGGATCTTGATCATGTCCCAAATTTAAAAAAAAGAGATGGCCCTGCTAAGCTGCCATCTCTTGAAAATAGAAATCGACGTGTATCAGTAACCAGGATTTTGTTTCAATTTGCCTGCTTCCAGGTCGACCTGGTGCTGCGGCAAAGGATACAATTCATTAGTTCCCGCCGTGAACTTCTGACCGTTCAACACCGGGTTCGATATCCTCGTATCGGCCTTGATATAGGCGTTCAGCACCCCAGCCATCCAGCCTTTCGGCATCGGTCCGCCATACAGACCATCCCAACGCTGAAGATCGAAGAAACGATGTCCTTCCATCGCCAGTTCCAGCTGACGCTCGGTATACACCGCCATCCGGGCGTACGCCTGTCCCTTCGTGACAAAATCGGTACCGGCAACGGTTCCATACAATCCGATGACATAATTGGCAGCGGGAGTCGTGGTGAATCCTTTGGACGGGTCGGCATTGTCTACATAGGTATGCACCCAGTACTCCGGATGCGCGACCATGCGGTTACGCACCATGTTTACGTCCTTCTGAGCATTGACAAGGTCATTCCCCTCGACTTCGCACTCTGCCCTCCACAGGATCACGTCGGCAAAGCGAATCATGTCATAATTGATCGCTGTGCCCTGGTTGGCTGCCCAGCCCTGCGCCAGCGGATCGGTCGTGGTACCCATATTATAATGCCAGAACACGTTCTTGATGGGGTTGTAAGGCACGATATCGCCACGCGACCAGGTCTCTCCGCCGCAAAGACCCCAATCGAGATAGGGGATGCCGCGACGACCGACCGTCCAGTCGATCCGGGGGTCGAGATTGTCCGTTGCCGGCGTAAAAGGATCCGACGCCAACAGACCGTGGTCATTTTTCAAATTGACGTCATCATAGGCCGGCCAGCCATTCGCAGCCTGGTCGATCGTGAACATCGGCAATCCATTGGCGTCCGTTTTGTACGCGTTCCCCATGGAATAGGAAGGCTGATAAAATCCGCAGCAACCCGTATACGGACCTGCAGCATAATTCAGGATATCACCCTGGTCCGAGTTCCAGCCGCCCGAACCGTCATTGGCCGTCATCTCCACGCAGAACACAGACTCGGAATTGTTCCTGTGCGCTGCATCGAAGTTATCTTCGAAAGGCCCTAAAGCATATTTCGCTCCGGATTGGGTCGTTCCGTTGGTGATCAGATCGGTCAGCAGCGGCAATGCCTTCGTATACTGGTGATCGAACATATAGGTCTTGGCAAGAAAAGCTTCCGCGGCATAATAGTTGGCCCGGCCTATCTGCGACTGAGTCTTGGGTAATACCGCCATGGCAGCGGTGAAATCGGCTTCGATAGAATCCCAGATCGGACCTGGATTAGGCAAAATGTAGTTGTTTGCAGTATATGTAATACGTTCGGTCACATACGGGATGTTCCGCCACAGTTTCGCGGCTTCCAGATGAAAGACACCACGCAGGAATCTCGCTTCGGCCGCTTCCTCTGCAGCAAAGGCCGCCGTTACCTGGGCATCGACTTTAGCGGCATCCGGCAGTTCCCGGATCACGTCATTCGCCCGCTGGATGGCATTGTAACAGAATGAGTATTTCTCCGCCAGGTATTCGTTCGATGATGCGACGCTATGGTTCTCGATCGGCGCGGCATTCGGCTGGTCGGTAGTATTCGAACCCTTATAGGCGTCGTCGGATGCGATGCCGCCGTACACCCAGTTGGTCGTCGAGGTTTCCCATGACGTATAGCCACCGCCGTTGTATGTACTTCCGTTGGCGACACCGTCAAGCATCGAGTAAGCGCCGATCAGCAGACCATCAACTCCTTCTTTGCTGGCCAGGTTGCTGGGCCCGTAGGAGCCCACCGGGGGCTTCTTCAGGTTTTTGGTACAGGCGTAGATCAATATCACGGACAGCGGCAAGCTCAGTGAGATCAGTATATATTTTCCAATTTTTTTCATATAAAGCAATTTTTCAATTGTTAAAAGGATGCATTGATACCGAACAGGAATACGTGCTGATTCGTCGGATAAGCCCCGTAATCGATACCAAAGGCGGCATTCTGACGGTTGCCGACATTGGTCTGGTTATTCGATCCTCCATTATTGCTCAGAGACGGCAGCAATTCCGGATCAGGTCCGCTGTACTTCGTGATCATGAAGGGATTGGTAGCCTGCACATAGAAATGCAGCTTGTCGATACCGACTTTCTTGATAGCGGACGGCGTGATCGTGTATCCCAGTTGAATAATGCGGCATTTCAGGAAGGAACCGGGCTCGACATAGAAGCTGCTGACGGTGCTCGAACCCATGGCCTGACCGTAAGACGCAGGCGGCAATATTGCGCCCGGGTTCGTGACAACGCCGTTATTGACGATCGCAGCCTTATTGTATAGATCCAGGTTCTTGCCACCCTGGAAGGTACTGTAGAAATCTGTCCAGTATTTTACATAGTTGAAATCCTTGTTCCCATAAGAGCCATATAGCACCATCGAGAAATCGAATCCTTTGTAGGCGGCGTTCAGGTTCAGCCCATACGTAAATTTCGGATTCGGATTACCAAGCCAGGTCCGGTCATTGGTGGCGTCGATCACGCCGTCACCATTGACATCTTTGTAAATGAACGACCCCGCTTTGGCACCGGAATAGGTAGCGCCCTTGCCCGCATCCACATCCGATTGATAAAGACCCTTGGTCTGGAATCCGTAGAACGCGCCGATCGGATGTCCCACCTGGTTACGAACGATATCCAGGTCCCTCGAATATCCGAAGTCGAAATAGCCGCTGCCCGGTTCTGCAGTGATCAGGCTATTATAGGAAGTGATATTCGCCGTAATATTGAAGGTTAGGTCATGATTGATCCTGCCGTGATAGGTAGTGGAGATGTCGAGACCCGTGTTCTGAACATCCGCGATATTGATCGAGGGGGGAGTCGCACCACCTACCGTAGCGGGAAGATCCGCCGGGAACAGCAGGCCGCTGATCGCCTTTTTATACCACTCGATCGAAAAATCCCAGTGATTGTTGAAAAGCGTTCCATCCAAACCGATATTCGTCATCTTATCCCTTTCCCAGGTCACATTCTGGTTACCCAGCTGATTCTGGAAAAATCCGGGGCTTGTCGAGCTGGCAGCACCACTGACGCTGTAATAGGAAGCACCCGTCCCCTGGCTAAAGCTGGTGTAGGCATTGTTTCCGGCGATATTGGCATTATTACCGGCCACGCCATAGCTTGCACGAAGCTTCAGGTTATTCACCCAGGTGACGTCTTTCATAAAGTCTTCTTCGGATATCCGCCATCCCAGCGACACCGATGGGAAGGTCCCATACTGTTTGTCCTGATAAAATACCGAATATCCGTCCCGGCGGATCGTGGCGCCGATCAGATATTTCTCATTATAGGCGTAATCGATCCTCCCAAACAACGATTCTGTAGACGTCGGTTGCCAGATCGTGCTCGTAGGGGCATTCACTGGAGTTCCATATTGCAGTTCGACCACATTCGGGTCCAGGCTGAAAAAGCTCTGCGCGCTGGCATGAAATTCGCGTCCGTTGGTGCCCCTTTGCTCATAACCGCCCAATATCAGCAGGCTGTGCTTGCCCCAATCGTTCTTATAGGTCACTGTGTTGGTCCAGTTGTGGCTGGCGCTCATCTGCTCATTTTCTGTCGCGCTGTTGGGATTCGCATGCGACTCGTAATCTTCGTACGGGTTATAGGTGATATTCCAGTAATACTGGTTCCAAAGCCTTCCGCCGAATGCCATCCTCGCTGTGAAATGCTGGAGGAAATCGGCCTCCACAAAGGCGATGCCTTCCACCGTTACGAAATGAGCCTGGTTGGTCGACTCCCGTGACATGATCGCGTATGGATTGCTTCCGTTCCCCAGCGGCTCGCCGGAGGGACCGTCATAGCCTCCTCCGAAATGCCCCTTTACATCATAAATGGGTATGATCGGCATTTCACGGAAAGTAAACGCGATCGAACCGCCTTCCTGTTGCTGGTCGCCATTGTAACCGCCGTTGTTCTCCCGGTAAGTGACCATCGCATTCTCACCCACACGAACGTGATTCTTTACATTGAACACCGTATTTATCCGCGCCGAATATCTTTTTTCGTAGGTGTTCATCAGCGTCCCGTCCTGGTTCAGGTAGTTCAGCGACAAATAGTAAGCGCTCTTATCACTACCGCCGCTGGCCGACAACGTATGTTGCTGCTCGAAGGCCGGTTTGAACACCGAATGGAACCAGTCCGTACCTGCACCCGTCGCGAATTTCTGGACCAGGTAATCATTGCCCGGATTATTCGCGTCGAAGACATAAGCATTCAGAATATTCGCGTCGCTGGTGACTCCCGCGGTACCGAACGCGCCGAAAGCCGTCGCACCGTGATAGCCATAAGTAGGGATCGTTCCTGCTCCGCCCGGATACAGGGCCTCGGTAGGCTTATCACCGGCAGTAAAGGCCAGCGACGATTGCTGCTGGGGATTCATCAGGTTCCAGACATTTCCGCTCAACGGCTTCTGATTACCGAACCATGCGTCATAGTTGATCGTAGCCTTCCCCTGACGTCCTCTCTTTGTCGTGATAACGACAACACCGTTACCTCCGGAAACCCCGTAAATAGCGGCCGACCCCGCGTCCTTCAGGACGTTGATGCTTTCTATGTCGTTCGGGTTGATATAGGTCATATCAGGTACCTGGGCCCCGTCCACCACATACAATGGCTGCGTCTGACCAAAGCTGGATACACCCCTTACGAACACCGCGCTCGGAGCACCCGGTCCGCCCGAGTTCAGGACCGTGACACCCGAAGCCTGACCCTGTAACAGCTGATCGCTGCTGGTCATCGGTATCTTTTTCGCATCCGAGATATCCACGATGGCAACGGCCCCTGTGATATCTTTTTTCTTCTGCACCGTATAACCGGTCACTATCACGTCATTCAACGTGTTGTTCGCCTGGGTCAGGACCACATCCCCCAGGTTATCTTTACCGGTAAGCGGCACCTGCAGATTGTCAAAGCCCACGGCGCTGATCACCAGTGTGCCGCTGGCCTGATTGCCAGGTAATTTTAAGGCGAAGGTCCCGTCCTGCCCCGAAGCGGTGGCGGACCGTGAGCCCTTAAGCGCGACCGTAGCAAGAGGAAGCGGGGTGTTGTCCGTTTTGGAGACAACCCTTCCGGTAACCGTCCGCTGTGCTAAAGCGCTGAATGTGAAGAAAAGGAGAGTGAAGGCAAGGAAATGCCCCTTGCAAGCAACGTTAGTTTTGATTCTCATGAAAAGTAGATTTGAATGGTGAATCGTCCGTCTAATCTACTGATGAGATAGGTTAAAAATTAATACTTTTTTAACCTTTTAAGATGCTTTTTTAACAATTCTTTTGCAATCGGTTCCAGGAATTTCACCTCCCCACATTCTTCAGGAACAGGATCGCGGGCGCCTTCTTCCAATCCCTTTTGCCCTTGCTCAAAGACGGTCCCATCGAAAAATTCCCCAATACCAGGTCGATCTTTCCATCCCCATCCAGATCCCCCGCATCCATGACCAGCCACCTTCCCGCCTCACCCTCCGGCAGCGTCAATGGCTTGAACTGCATCCCTCCCTCATTCTGCAGGTAGACGAACCCTTCCTCCGGATGCTTTCCGAAATCGGCGAAATACGCGATCGTGGCAATATCCAGATCCCCATCCCCGTCGAAATCCCGCGCCATCGCTTTATAACACCCGTTTATCGGGTAAAAATAGCTTTGCGTAAACCGGTTCGTCCCGTCATTCATATATATATACACGCCATGAAACGGCTTAGGCACTACCGAATAGTCCGCATTATCCCCGCAGGTATAGACGATGTCCGGGTGACCGTCCTTATTGAAATCAGCCAGCTCGAAATACGATGACCCATACTCCGGCGGGAAGCTCAATACCCTTCGCTCTTCAAACCTACCCCCGCCTTTATTCAGATACAGAAAGATCCCCTCATCCCCCTGCGCAAACAACGCCCAGATGTCCGGCCGGCCATCCCCGTCGGCATCCCGGATATAGGCCTTGATCGCCCCGGGCTGTGCTCTCAGCACATGACGGATATACTTACCATTCAGGTCCTTCTCCCACCACGCCAGTTCACCTTTCTGGTTCCCGAACTCACAAACCAGCAGGTCCTTCCGGCCGTCCCCGTTCAGGTCCGCCTCCGTCGCCTGCACAGGCCGCGCCAGCTCCGCGAGAACAGGCACGGTGTCGAGCCTCAACCTCCCCTTCCCATCATAAGACACACGGTTCACTGTACCCAACAGCTGATCGTTGGGATTGATATTGCCGATATTACAAACGATACCCGAATCGCCCGCCCACTGCGCATCCACGATACCCCCATGCAAACCCACGGAGTCGGTCAATCGCAATTGCTCATCATACCGCCAGAGCATCCCCGGGAATAGCGTGCCGGCTATGATCTGCCGCCGTCCTCCGCTGGAGTCCACCCGTACATAGCTGGTCAATGGCCTGGCACCCGCTGTGCCAGCCTTCGATGCCCCTGTCTCATCGCTACCCGCTGTGCCAGCCTTCGATGCCCCTGCCTTATCGCTACCCGCTGCGCCAGCCTTCACCGACCCTGCCTCGCCACCTCCTTCACCGGGCGCCATCGCCTTGAAAAGCTTCAGGCCCATTTCGACTGGAAGATGCTCCGGCTGTGGAGGTATGGAATCCGGCGCCGTACCGGTATAGTAATCGATGATCTCCTGCCACTGCCACCCCGCCATCAGGGGCGCCGAAGGATAAAAGCCCCGGCCGACATGCGGATCGTTGGCAAAGGAAGGATAACGGACACCCTTATATCCAAATATACCCAGTCGGGGCCCCATCCCCGGAAGCACTCCTTTTTGCCAGGAGGCCTTATCCAATAAACCGGGATCCGGCAGCTGATGACACGACACACAATACTTCATCGCCAACTCCTTTCCATTCCGGATCGATGAGTCGGCGATCGGCGCGCCGTCGGCATTATGAGCCGGCGAACCGCATGACGAAAAAAACAACCAAAAAAAGGAGAAACAGGCAGCACCGCTGCGCATACTGTATTTTTCTTGTATCTTCATTGGCATGAAACGGGTTCCACTGTTCCTCGCCCTTTGCCTCGTGTCGTCGCTAGCCTGCCGGCGAAAAATATCCAGGGATGATGTAAAAGTACAACTGGAAAAGGCCATGTCCCACCAGTTGGAGAAACAACAATCCTCCAACGATCCTCACCCTCGTTTCGACGTACTGGATGTCGCCTGGTTCGAGGACTCCGCCTTCTATCTCTGCGAATTCACGGTAAAAATGACGCTGCCCAACGGTCAGGATACCACGGGCGTCATGAAGAAAAAAATTTCCAAAGACTTCAATTCCATCGAATAGCCGGGGACCGATCGTTCACTCCTTCCTGCCGGTCGCTCCCCTCCATCCTCCGCACGTCCATCCTTCCTTAGCTCGTCGCCCAGGCCTTATCTCCCTTCTTATAATCGATACACCCCTCATACTTGCCCGGCACGGCAACATAACGCAAAGCCTTCGTCGCTCCCGGCTCGGATGTGAAATAACCCCAGAGCGTCAGCTCCTTCATCATCCGGAAATAATGCGTCGGATCACCCTCTTTCTTCGACGCCGTATACGCCTTCTGCTCCTTGTCCAGCGCTACCAGCAGATCATGCCGCTGCTCGGGCGTGCTCTCCAGGAACGGTCTTCCGTTCTGCTGCTTGCTCGCGTCGCTCAGCTTTTTCATGCCGTCCAAAAAGGTCTTCTGCTCATCCTGCGTATAGCAGTCCTTGACGATGCGGGCCATGAACTCGCCCACCTTTGCATCCTTCGCGCCGGGAGTATCCGTCTTCGGCAGGATGGTCTCTGCTATTTCATCGAGAAATGCGATATCGTCATTGGAGAAATTTGTGCCCGCCATGCCGATGGTCTTCTCGGGCGAATTCGTACACCCGGACAAGAACATTTCGGCTCCTACGACAGTGCCGCCCAGCAGCAAACCTACGCGGGTCAATGCATCTCTTCTATTCATAGTTGTATTTTTTAGATGTTTCCTTTTTTCAATTCACTTACTGCAAAATCCGCCGCCCTTGCCGTCAGCGCCATGTACGTGAGCGATGGGTTCTGACACGCCGAGGACGTCATACAGGCTCCATCCGTCACAAAAACATTCTTCGCATCCCACACCTGGTTATGAGCATTCAGCACGGAACTGCGGGGGTCGCGCCCCATCCTTGCCGTTCCCATCTCATGGATCCCATCCCCCACCGCATGACCACTATCCCACGTACGTACGTTTTTCACGCCCGCCGCCGTAAGCATGTCCGCCGCTTCCGACGCCATATCCTTTCGCATCTTTTTCTCATTCTCCTTCAACTCGGCATCCATCGACAACACCGGCAATCCCCATTTGTCTTTTTTATTCTTATCCAGCGAAACCTTGTTCTCATGATACGGCAGCAGTTCACCGAATCCGGTCATCCCGATTTGCCACTGTCCCGGCTCACACAGCGTCTCTTTCAACTCCGCCCCGATGCTCATCTCCGCAACATTGCGCGACCATCCATCCCTGCTCGCACCCCCCTGGTAGCCGAAACCCCGCAGATAATCCCGTTTGTCGCCGAACAGATTGGCAAAACGCACTACATATACCCCATTCGCGCGCCTGCCGAAATAATATTTATCGTCATAACCCTCCATAACACCCGCAGCACCCACATTGTAATGATGATCCATCACGTTATGCCCCAGCTCTCCGCTGCTGCTGCCCAGACCATCCGGCCAGACATCCGTCGCAGAGTTCATCAGGACCCAGGCGCTGTTGAGCGCACTGGCATTGACGAAGATCACCCGGGCATTATAAGTATACGTCTTGTTCGTCTCCGCATCCAGCACCTCCACCCCCGTCGCCTTTCGCGAATCCTTGTCATAGAGTATCCGCGTCACTATGGAATAAGGCCGCACTGTCAATCTTCCCGTGGCCATCGCAGCAGGCAGCGTAGACGATTGCGTACTGAAATATCCACCGAAAGGACACCCCTCCCAACACCTGTTCCTGAACTGACAAGCCGTCCTCCCGGGTATCGGTGCCGTCAGGTTAGCACTGCGCCCGATGATCAT
>DASYSV010000095.1:0-15093 GCA_036010185.1 Puia sp. | reverse complement strand
TTTTTCTGTGAACTGTCTTGCCTGATCGGATTGTCTGTTGGCTCCTCTGATCCGCCCTGCATAGGTGGCCTGTATCTTAGGATCGATATAGTTGAGCAGGCTATCCTTGCTGTGGTCGGTGTCTTTGATGCCGGCGAGCGTCTTCGAGATGAACAGGGTGGGAGTTATCGTAAAATGTTTCGCCGCCAGATAACGGAACAATTGTGCGGCTTTGACGCTATCGAATGTAGCATATAAGGCGGGCAGGGCACCGAAGAGGCCCATCGGGCGGGCGGTGTGTTCCCGCTCACGGACCAGATTGGTGATGCTGTCCTCTTTGGACGAACAGGCTTTGAAGACATAATACATATGCTCCGAGCCGTCCATGCCGAGTGCGGCTGCTTCCTTTAGCTCGACGGTGTAAGGCATATGACCCGTAACCTTCATGCCTCTCTTTTTTGCCTGCCGGATGATCTCCAGATAGGCATCGCCGGAGATCTTGCTATCGTATATTTTGACGAAGTCGGAATGGATCTCCTGCAGTGAGTCCAGCGCATGTGTAACATCCTGTGGCGTTACGACGGGGATGGAACCCGCCCATACTGCGTGCGGTCCGTCGAGCTTCGGGCCGGAGGTAAAGATCCGTGGACCCGCGAGCTCTCCATTGGCCGTCTCAGCGCGCCAGCGCATGACGGAAGGCGTGATATCTCCGCCACATTCCCGCACTGTCGTGACGCCATATGCGAGGAACAAGGGCAATAGCTTCTTATTCGCCTCGATGGTGGAATCGCCGCCGCGCAGATGGATGTGCATGTCCCATAAGCCGGGTATAATATATTTTCCATTGGCGTCGATGACTTTGTCGGCCTTGTAGGTCGCGGCCTTTCGGGTGTCATCCACGGCCCTGATCGTATCTCCGGATATGGCGAGCAGCCGGTTTTTGAGGAGCTTACCGGTAGGGACATCGACGACATTGGCGTTCGTGATGAGGAGATCATATTTCTTATGGAGAGGCTGGGCGATCGTCGTAGAGAGGATGCCGAGCATCAGGCAGAGGGAAAGGATATTTTTCATCGGTGAGAAGGTACTACATTTGGGAAAATTGACCATGAAAATAATGTATGTTCTGTTTGGAGCGGTGATATTCGGGGGCGTGTGGGTGAATCCTCTATCTGTCTCGGCCCAGCATTCGTGTGCAGATATGCATTCGGGGGAATATTATTTCTATCCGCGGAATACGCCTCAGCAGTACCATGTGGTAGTGTCCGGCGATATGGAGAAAGTCGTGAACCTGAATAAGCGCAAGGGCGCCTCATATTATGATTCAAGTGTATACAAGATCGAGTGGAAGGGAGATTGCGACTATACGCTGAAATACCAGCAGGGCAGCGGTCTGGGCGAGGATGATCTGAAATTTCTGGCTAAGCACAAGGTGGCTTATCATGTAGGGGGCATCGGACCGGATTATTTTGTATTCAGTAGCTATATTGACCGGGCTTCGCCGAAAAATCTACTGGCGAACGATACGATGTGGATGCACCCGCAGACGCATACGGAGGAAAACATGGTGTTTGGCATTACCGATCCGGGTCGGATCCGGAAGATACATTTCAGCGATACTTCGCGGATGGCTCTTCTTTACATCTATCGTCCGGGAAAGTTGAAATTGTCTTTCTCGCCGCTGCTGATCTATTATAATGACCTGCCCATGGTCGTGCTGAAAAACAAGACGGCGGCTGTTGTGGCTATTTTTAAAGAAGGAGCTTTTACGTTGCGGTCACGCGTTAGCGAGACGAAGGTCGAGGGCGACTTGCCGATGGAGATCAAATTTGGCAATAGTTATTTCGTTCGAGCCGATATGATATGGGGGTTGTATAAGACGGGGAATACGAAATTGGAGTTTACCGTTATGGAACCGAAGGAGGGGAAGCAGGATTTCGACGCGATCTATAAGGTGGAGTAAAAATTAATTTATGCAAATTCGCGCCGCAACGAAGGATGATATAACGGAACTGGTCGGCCTGGTGAACAGGGCTTATCGGGGAGAAGGGGGATGGACCAGCAGGGATTTCAGAGGACTGGTGAGGTGGAGGCTTTTCATGCGGGGGATAGATTTGGAACGCAGAAGAGGGCGTTGGAGCTGGTGGTGTTGGAAAAGGAGGTTATTCTTTGAAATTTAGCGCAAAAAAAAATGAAGCGGTTGCTTCATTTTGATCCACCCGAGGTCGGGGAGGGACTAGTTCATTTTTACGATGCGGAAGAGAAACCTGGCGGGTTCCCCTACTACGCCGGCTGCCTCCATTCTTTTTTTCAGGGCATCCGATTTATGGTATGCGGTGGCTTTCGCGGAATCCGATAACGCCGTTACTATGGATACTTTTTTATTGTCGTCCAGATCGTGGCCGACCACACGGTCCATGATGCCATTATCGAGACGTTCCTGTTTGTCACTCTCAAATTGCTTAACGAAGGCATCCCAGTCTTTGACGGTGAAGGTGGCCACTGAACGAATGGTGTTGGGAGCGAGGGTTACGGTATCCTGCCAGGTTTCGGTAGAGATGGAGATTGTCGGGGTGCCGAGGACTCCTCCTTTTTTCATCGCTGCCTTCAGACCGGGATCTTTTGCAAATGCTTTGGCTTTAGCGGTGTCATCACATTTCAACGCCACCAGGACCATATTGGAATCTTCGAGACCGCGGCCAATGACATAATTGTGCAATCCCGCAGCCAGTCGGGCGGAGTCATGCGCCTCATAGGCGGCTAACCATTTTTCATAGTTGGCGACTTTGTGTGTTACTTCGACGATATTCGTCGGTGTCGTAACAATGGTGCTTGCCGCTTTTGCCTTCGCGGCGCTGTCGGCGGCAGCGGTGGAGTCAGCGGTGGTTGTTTTGTCGTTGCCACCGGATCCGCATGAGGTCAGAAGAATTACAGCCCCTGTGAAAAGGAGCGAGCTACCAGATTTGAAGAGGTTCATCGATTTTGAGTTTAGGTATTAAATATAATCATAATACAGAAGCGGCCAAATTTTTGTTTAAATGGCCGTGTTGCGATACGGCATCATTTATGAAGTACGCATCACATGGAATCGGGAACTACACTGGCCCTCTCTCATAAAGAGTTCCTTCGGGTGGACAGGGATCATGAAAAGGCTGCCTCGGTGGCTCACCTGCGCTATGTGAGGGATTGTCAGCCGGGGATCTTGCGCGTTAAGAAAGGGAAGGGGTTCCGCTATCTTTTCAACAATAAGGTGGTCGGGGACCCGGGGCAGCTGGAGCGTATCCGGAAACTCGTGATCCCGCCGGGGTGGACGCAGGTGTGGATCTGTGCCGATGAGAAAGGGCATATCCAGGCTACGGGGCTCGATCTTCGGCGCCGCAAACAGTACAGGTATCATCCGCTGTGGAATTCTTTGCGCAATGAGACAAAATTTCATCGCCTGTATGAGTTCGGGAAAGCCCTGCCTTTATTGCGTGGTCGGGTAGAGGAAGACCTGCGGGCAAAGGGTCTTACCCAGGACACGGTGTTGGCTACTGTTGTCAGCCTCATGGATCGGACTTTTATGCGGGTGGGTAATAATGAATACGAAAAGGCGAACGGCTCATATGGTCTTACGACCCTGAAGAATAAACACGTTTCTATTTCGGGGGATAAGATCAGCTTTTCGTTCACGGGTAAGAAAGGCATACACCATGAAGTCACGTTGCGTGACCGGCGGCTTGCGCGGATCGTCGCCCAATGCCACGATATCCCCGGCAAGGAATTATTCGAGTATTATGGAGAGGATGGCACCCGGCACCCGGTGGATTCCGGGATGGTGAATACCTATATCCGTGAGGCCACCGGAGAAGATTTTTCGGCAAAGGATTTTCGGACCTGGGCAGGTTCGCTGCATGCGTTGCAGGAATTCATCCGGGTGGGCGAGGCAGGGACGGACGCGGCGACGAAAAGGAATATAAATGTCGTTCTCGATAGCGTCAGCTCGCGGTTGGGAAATACGAGGACCGTCTGCAAAAAATATTATGTGCATCCGGGGCTGATCAGGCTGTATGAGGAAAAGAAGCTGGCTAATTATCTTAAGGAAGAGGTGGCAGAGGACCATGCGGGGCTTACGGCTGAAGAGAAAGTGTTGATGAAGATATTAAAGAAATTTATTGCCAGCTAGGTGTAGAGCCGCTGGCATTTGGTGCAGAAGAAGGCCCGCCGTTTTCTTTTTCCGAGGTGTTTTACTTTGACGAATGGTATATGATCGCGCGGGCATATGGTCTTCGCATGTGCCAGCCAGTGTTTTCTGAGCTGGAAGGCTTTTTTCCATTTCAGGAAATCGAAACTATAAATTCGGGCTTCGCTGATCAGCTGGGTAAGTTTGCGAGCGGGGAGGGCCCCGATCCGGCTTTCCGGGTGGACGCGTATCCGGAAAAGGACTTCATTCTTGATAATATTGCCTACTCCGGCAAAGATGTCCTGATCGAGGAGGGCATCGGCCGCCAGCTCCTCCGGGCAGGTCTTCAGCTTTTTCCGGGCTTTCGCAGGGTCCCAGGTGTCGCTCATCACATCGGCGCTCCAGTCGTATTGCGAATCGATGTCTCCGGGGAGGACCTTTACCGAACAGGCATAAAAATACAGGTCGCCGGTTTTGAACTTCAGGTGAAGTCTTGGCGTAGGTTTGGTCTGTTCGTCTATGCTGTATGAACCGAAGAGCATGAAATGAATGCGGATGGTCCTTTTGGGCAGGACGATGAGAAAGTGTTTGCCCCAGCTGGCGAAAGCGGTGATCTTGCTGCCGGCAACGCCGGTGAGATCGACTTTTGTATTGCCGTCCACCTCTAATATTTTCCTGCCGGAGAATTTTTGGGTCTGTTCTTTCAATATGACGATCGACGGGCCTTCGGGCATACAATGGATTATGCAAAGGATGAACCCGGAACGCACCGGCTAGAAGGTCACTTGCCGGAGGATGGTCCCGCCCATGGGGACAAGCGAGACGCTGTCCTTGCGGCTCGCGTGGTCTGTATACAGCGACGTTTTGAAGCGTATGGCGCCAAAGCCATTATAGGGATCGGGTGAACGGGAGATCTTTTCACCGCCATAGTGATATAGAGTAAGGCTGTCGGGGCGATACTGATAGTCATAAAAGCCGGGCAGGGGATAGCGTTTGGTGATCGTGCCTGCGGCGGAGATAGGATGAGCGAGGACGAGGGGGCCATAGGTGAAAAAGGTTGAACCTTTGCGGTCGTTGGCGGTCTTCACGTCAGGGAGCAATCGAAGCCGGATGGATTCTCCGGTCTTCCAGGTCTTCGTCACGCGGATGTACCCGTCCTTTTCGACGTATGGAGCGTTGAGCGTGAACCTGTCTGCCCAGGCAGGTTTGCGGATGCTGAGGGTAAAGGTTGTCGGGTGGGCGGCGGTGATCCTGAAGTCGAAGGTAAAGTCATTAGGATAGCCCGTGCTTTCGCTGATCTTCAGCGGCTGGGCTTTCCAGGTGATGCTGGCCGTACATGGACCCAGCAAGGTGGCAACGGGACCGGTGCTGCCGATCATCCACATCCCGTCTACGAAATAAGGGGCGATCCTTCCGGCATTCGGCACACAACACACCGCCGCATCCTGGTGGACGGGTGAATATTTATACCTGATCTGATGCGCTGTCGTATCGCCGTTGAGCCCGCCGGTCATCTGGTAGGAGTTGTCGGTTTTAAGATAGGCGATACAGGAGGCCTGCGGATCACGGGCGCCCTGGGCAGCATTGAAGAAAAGCCGCTCGATACGGTCGCCATAGGATGCGGAGCCGGTCTTTTGCATAAGATCGATATAGCCGTCCATCAACTCCTGCAGCGAACAATATTCATAACCGGTGGTCGTCGCATCACCGGTTCTATTGCCGATCCACTCATCGCCGGCCGGACCGCCGGAAGGCATCAGCTCATTGGATATCCTGGTGAGATAAATTTTCAACGCCGACAGCAGGCTTGGGTTGCCCGATGCCCAGGCTGCGGCTGCCACGGCACGCAGGTGTTCATAGGTGTGCACGCCATGGCCCTGAAGACGATAAGCCGGATCGATGATCCTGGAATACTGCGCGTCTTCATTCAGGTGTTGGGTTGAGAAGTCCTTGTAGAGGAATACCGCATAATCGAGCCAGGACGTGCGGCCGGTGATCCGGAACAGCTCTTCCAGGATATCGGTGAACATCAGCCCATGTGACAGGCCGCCTACGTACGCGGTTGTCGAATAGAAGGGATGAGAGTGACCCGCCGGATAATTGCATATTACGTCCGCTACGGCCCGCTCCACCGCCTTGAGCACCGCAGGGTCGCGACTATATTCATACCAGGCAAGCAGCCCGCGTAGCAGGGTAGTTTTTGCCCATAGCTCGCCATTTTCTGTATGGAAGTGATAACGGAGGTCCTCGTCATAGATACCGAGGTAGCCATCCGGGTCCTGCGTGGCAAGGATGCGCCGGACGTATATACGTGCGCGTTTTATGGCGGCGGGGTCGCCTGTGAGGATGGCGCTGCGGATGAAGCCGTCCCGCCAGTTGCCCTGTGTCTCGCTGTTCCACCAGAGGTACTGGATCTGCGCGCTGGTGTCACCGCCGGCGAGGGCGCCGACGTCTTTCTTTTTTATTTTTTTGGTCAGCCTGTCGGCGCCAAAGATATCATCGCGGATCAGCAGGTCGGGCGCGAGGTCGTCGAGGTGGCCTGTGAAGCCGAGCAGATTGGAGAGGATCTGGTCTTTGAGCCAGCCTTCCGGACGGATCGCACCGACGGGCAGATGGTGTAAGGCCTCCTGTTTTCGGGTGAGGATGGCGAAGGGACTGTCGGGTGGCGGAGTCGGGTGACGGTGGGGCGTCGGCGAGGGGTGAAGGTGGGGCGGCGGAGTCGGGTGACGGTGGGGCGGCGGAGTCGGATGACCGAGTGTTTGGAAGAAGAGAAGCAGGGTAAGCCAGTTCATTTCAATATTTTGAGAGGATGACGACGAAGGGGGGATTATGCGGACGCCGATGCCATCCCGCGGAGAGCTGCCACGAGTCTGTCCAGTTCGGTCGTCAGGGTGTAGACATTCGGTGTAATGCGACAACCGCGGACGTTGGCGGCGGGATAGTCGATAGCGACCGTATAGATCCGATACTGCTGAAGGAGACGGGCAGCCATATCGCCGGGAGCTATGTTCTTTATCCCGACATTGGCGATCGCGCAGCCTCGCGTCGGATCGGCAGGGGTGTTGACGACGATGCCCGGAACATCCCTGATCTTCGAGGTCCAGTATTGCTGAAGATACCTGAGCCGCGCCTCCTTGCGTTCCGCCCCGAGAGTTGTATAATAATCCAACGCATCGCCGATGGCAAGATCGGTATGTACGGGCAGGGTCCCGGTATGGTTGAGACGGGCGATGCCCTCAGCGGAGCCATCCGGTTCTGCGAACAGGGGCCAGATCTTCGCCTGGTGTTCCTTCTTCACATACAGGATACCGGCGCCGAGGGGCGCACTCAGCCATTTGTGCAGGCTTGCTGCGTAATAGTCGCCGCCTAATTCGGGTATAGTGTGACGGATATGGGCATAGGTATGCGCCGCATCGATCATGACCTCGACGCCATGCGAATGGGCCATGTCAGAGATCTTGCGCACGGGCAGGACCTGACCCGTGATATTGATCATATGACAGACCATCATCAACCGGGTGCGGGGGGTAATGGCCTGCTCATAGACGCTTATCACGTCTGCATCGGATGCCGGATGGTTTGGGACGGAGACCCGCTTTACTATTATACCGTGACGCTTTTCGACCTGTCTGAACATCGCCAGCATGGCGGGATAGTCCTGTTCCGCCACGATGGCTTCGTCGCCTGGCTTCCAGGGATAGCCGGCGATGATCATGTCGAGGGATTCGGTGGTATTTCGGGTAATGACAAGCTCTTCGGTTGTGCAGCCGCCGAGGGCAGCGAGTCTGGCGGCAATCGCTTTTTTTCGATCGAACTGTACGGTCCGCATGTAAAAGGCGCCCTCATAGTTGACGTCTTTCACATGGCGCAAAAATGCTTCCAATACGGGTGTGGGCTGGATATTGTAATAGCCGTTCTCTAAATTGGCATAGTCGGGCTTGAGATTGTACTGGGCCCGGATGCCCGTCCAGAACTCTTCGTTTTCCGCGAGGGTGGCGGGTGCTATTTCGCCGTATTGGCTGATGAGGTCTTTGAGGTCGGCGAGTGTTGCCGGCCGGGGATCGCTTTTTTGCGCGAATGGCAGGCCGAGGCCCGCCAGCGTCATGCTTTTCATAAATGTCCTTTTATCCATATGCAGGGTCTTGCCTCCTAAGGTACGCTAATCGGAGAAGAATTTTGAGATCGGGAGGCAGGTATAGCCGTCGGATTGCAGCTGGGTCAGCAATTGGTCCAGGCGGTTGTAGAGTTTATCCGTGCGGCGGGGGTCGGTGCCGGCGTGGATAAGGATGATGGCTCCATTGAGGCCGGAGGGGCGGTACTTTTTGAGGGTTCGAAGGATGGCTTCGCTGCTGAGGTAGCTGCGGCCCATTTCGGGATAGGTATAGTCGGCGTTGGTGCGAATACCGGGAGTGAAATTGATCAGGTGCCAGCCGATGGTATGGCACCAGGCGGCTATCGTATCGTTCCACCATTCGTAAGGAGGTATGAAATAATGCGGACCGGAAGTGTCGATGCCAAGGGCGAGCATGGCGGCGAGATTCTTTTGAAGATCGGTGCGGAAGCTGTCTTCGGTGACGAGTGTACTGTCGCGATGGGTCCAGTCGGCGTACAGCAGGTGACCGTTGGAGTGGGGGCCGAGATAATTGTGTTGTCGGTAGAGCTGTTGGATAGAGGATGTGTACCCGGGATTGCGGTAGAAGCGGCCGGTGAAGAAGAACGATCCGGTTACGTGGTGTTTGTGGAGGGCTTTAATGATCGCCGGCAGGCCGTCGCCAAATTCGTCACCGGAAAAGACGAGGGCTATGGTCTTTTTTGTAGAGTCGCCTCTGAGGATCGCGCCGTGGGACAGGATAAGATTGCGGGGTTGCTGGGCATGAGCGCGGATGAATGCCATGCAGAGCAGGAGGGTGATAGTGTATGGTTTCATGCTATTCCGATCGCAGGCTGTTCACAGGGTTTGACGTTGCGGACCTGATCGCCTGGAAGCTTACGGTCATCAATGCGATGGCTATTGCAATCAGGCCGGAGATCAGGAATATCCACCAGCTGATGTTTATACGGTATGCGAAATCGGCGAGCCATTTGTTCATAGCCAGCCAGGCAATCGGGAAAGCGATCAGCGCGGCCACGGCTACCAGTTTTATAAAATCGGCGGACAAGAGCCTGACCACATTCCCCACGGATGCGCCCAATACTTTTCTGACACCGATCTCCTTTTTCCGTCGCTGTGCAGCAAAGATGGACAAGCCGAAAAGACCGAGACAGGCCACGAAGATCGAAAGAAATGTAAAAATGCGGAAGACGGCGCCCATCTGTTGTTCGGAGCGATATAATGCGTCGAAATCGCTGTCCAGGAAGCTGAAGTCGAACGGGGTGGCCGGGGCGAAATTCTGCCAGGCCGTCTTTATACTGCCGATCTGCCGGCTGATCGTTCCGGGTTGCAATCTCACCGAAACATACGAGGAAAACAGACCGTATGTGTGGGAGGAGTTGTGGAATAAGGCAAAGGGTTCGACTATCTCGTGAAGGGATTCGATATTGAAGTCCTTTACTACGCCGATCACTTTGAACCGCTGAGCGTTACCCGGATAGGCAAGATATTTTCCCACCGGGTCTTTCCAGCCTATTTTTTGCGCGGCGGTTTCATTGATGATCACCGATGCCGAGTCATTGAATGTCTTCGAAAAATTCCTTCCTTTCAGCATTTGCAGGCGGTATGTGGGAACAAAGGCATCATCGACCATAAACGAAGAAAGCCCGATATCGCTGAGCAAGGGTTTGTCTCCCCCGGCGGGTTCGGGAACATATCCATCGCCAAAACTACCTTTGGTAGGGATACCGCTGGAGATAGAGGCACTCAGGATCCCGGGTTGTTTTGCAAGCTCCTGTCGAAAGGATTCTTCGTTATTCCCGAGGCGTTTGGTGTTTTCGACGACCAAAACATTTTCCTTATTCAGACCAAGGTCTTTGTTTTGCTCGAATTTCATCTGCTGGAATACTATCAGCGTGCAGATGATCAATACCACGGCGATCGTGAATTGAATGATCACCAGTCCATTTCTGATCAGCAGGTTGCCGATATTCGCCTTGAATAGCCGGATACCTTTCAATACTTCCACCGGATTGAAGGAGGTGAGATAGAAGGCCGGATACAGGCCTGCCAGGAACGCTGTCACCAGCGTCAGGGCCGGTATGAGCAACCACAACTTGTTTGAAAAGATCGAATCGAAGGCAAGTGTCTTGCCTGCAATGGCATTGAAAGGGTCCAGAAGCAAGGCCGTCAGCACGACGCCGGCGATCGTTGCAATAAGGCTATACAGCATCGCTTCCATCAGGAACTGTCGTATCAATTGCGTTTTTACCGAACCCATCACCTTGCGAATGCCGACTTCCTTTGCCCTTGTAACGGATTGGGCGGTGGATAGATTCATGAAATTTACGCAGGCAAGAATGACGATGAAAAAGGCGACGATCGAGAAGATGTAGATATATTTTATATTCCCCAGCGTGGTCAGACGCGCGGGCACTCCCATCGGTATCGCGTGCAGGTGCACCGACGTAAAAGGCATCAGGCTGTAGCTGAGCCCACCACCTTTTCTTATGAACTCGTCATATGACTGACCATAATCCTTATTGAATGCGCGTTCTTTTACCATTTCCGGAAACTTCGCCTGAAGCCGTGCGACAGACGCAGCATCGACGGGAGAGCTGTTTTTTAACCGGATCCAGGTGTTCACCTGTAACCAGCCCCAGTTCCAACTACGTTTTTTCACCACGGGATGTGCAGAGATGGGGGTAAGCATGTCAAACCGGAACGAAGAATTGGAAGGGATGTCTTTCACCACGGCGGTTACGACGAAGGGTTTTTTATCCGCGTCGAACAATAAGATCTTTCCGATGGCATTCTTGTCGGCGAAATATTTTTTTGCCGTCGATTGGGTGATGACCACCGAGTTCGTTTTTTGGAGGCAGGTTGCGGCATTGCCTTCTGTTATCTTGTAGTCGAACATCTCCAGGAAATTGGAATCGACGCCCAGGGTGTTTTTTTCCGAGTAGAAAGTTTCCTGTTTCCCCGGTTCGTCGTATCGCACTACCACGTCACCCGGACGGTATACTCTTGTGAACGACGCAACTTCGGGGTACATCTCCTTCAATGTTGGTCCGACCGCGGGAGCCGTGTTACCTCCGGTGGTGCCTTCGACACCGTTGTCCCTGATCGTCATATTTACCTGGAACAGGTGGTCGGCATTGGCGAAGATGCGATCGTAGCTCAATTCATCCGTTATGTACATCGCGATCATGATCACGCAGGCAATCGCAATGGCAAGCCCGGAAATATTCAGGATGGAGTTTACCTTGTTGCGCTGCATGTTGCGCAGGGCTGTTTTGAGATAGTTCCGAAACATAGAACCAGCGGCCACTAAGCCTATGCCAAAAATAGAAGGGCTTGATGTTCAGGTGTTTAAGGTTGTAATAGGGTATCGATCAGTTCGGTTTCGCGACAGTGGATGTTCATTTATAAGACAGGAGGAGGACATTGGTACGGTATTTTGAGTGAGGAATGACAAACGTCGGGTCTTGCTGAAATGTATAGTATTGATCATCCTTATGAGCGCCTGGGGATCGGTGTATGGTCAGGTGGACTCTCTTAAAACGGATAGTTTGCGGGTGAAGCTATTCAAGGGAAAGGCGCCCGAGAACGACACTGCGGGTCAGTATGACTTTGGGGATCTGTGGAAGGCGGTCTTTCATCCAAACCGGCAAGGCGGGGCAGTGCATTCCAGCTCAGGAATAACGGTGGTTCCGAATATATCGGCCAATCCTACCATCGGCGCACAGATAGGTATTAAAGCGGTGGCGGGCAGGCGGCTTGGCAATGATCCAAAGACGCTCTTTTCGACCGGTGCGACCTCGGCTTCTATCACGACAAAGGGCATTATCTATTTCTATCTGACGCATAATCTTTTCACCCCCGGGAATAAATTTAATTTCCAGGGTAACCTGGTCGTAGCAAAGACGGTCACCCCTGATTTTGGATTGGGGATCGGGGCGCCCTTTACCGGCGGAACGGCGAGCGATTCCGTGTTGGCAAATCCTACGCATCATGCCTATGCCATTCATTCCTTTTATTACAATTTCAGGGAAAAGATATATAAGAATGTTGCGAAGAACCTTTTTATCGGCGCCGGCGTATCTTTCGAGATCAGAAGGGGTATCCGGCGATCGGATACTACTGAGAATGCCACGCCTTCCAGCGTTTATGACAACAGGCATGGGATGCCGCATGACCACTACTCTTACAACGGGCTCCTTTTCAATGTGGAATATATTACCCGTGACAATCCGAACCGGGCCTACAAGGGACTTTATACCGATGTAGGTCTCAGGATCAATCAGACATGGCTCGGGAGCACAAAGAATGCGGTGCAGGTAACGACGGACATCCGGAAATACATCGGCTTGTCTGCCGCTGTGCCGGAATTAGTATTGGCATTATGGAACTGGGGTTCCTATCTTGTCGATGGTACGATACCCTATTTCGAATTACCGGGTACGGGGAGGGATGGATCCTTCCGAAGCGGCAGGGGATATATGGCTCAATACTTCAAGGGCACGGAGTACAATGATACGGAGGCAGAGCTGCGGTTCCCTATCCTTCGTAATCAGTTGGTGAGCGGGGTGGCATTTGGGAATCTACAGACTTGTAACGACGAGCATGGAACGAAGATATTCCAGGTCTTTCAGCCGGGTTATGGAGGAGGGCTGAGGATATTGTTCAACAAATTGACGCGTACGAATCTGGCGCTGGATTATGCTTTTGGCCGATTTGGGAGTAAGGGGTTCTTTTTGAATCTGAATGAGGCGTTTTGAGGACGGTGTATTACCTTTAGTGAAACCTCTGCGTATGAAGAAATTCCTTTATCTGTCTGTCGTCGTATCGTTGATTTCCGCATGTAATAACCCGCCGGTTGAGGGTACGAGATCTTTTGTCGATGTGGCGGGACTCGACTCTTCGATAAAACCCGGTGATAATTTTTTTCGTTTGGTCAACGGGCGGTGGTACGATACCGTGAAGATCGCGGACGATCAGACGGGGATCGGCTCTTACAGCTTTTTGAACATTCCGCAAAAGCAGTTGCTGCAACACATCCTGGATAGCGTCTCGGGGACTTCGCATGCGCCGGGCAGTATCGATCAGCAAGTGGGGGACTTCTACGCTTCCGGTATGGACACCACTACCATCAACCGGAGGGGATATGAGCCGGTGAAACCGATACTCGCGCGAATCGATGCTGTTTCCGATGAGCAGGGCCTGGTCCGGCTGGCTGCTAGCGAGTCGAAGGAGGGCAATGGGTCAATCATTGGTTTGGGGATCGCGCCCGACAACAAAAACAGCGGCATCAATATCGCGCATTTGGGCCAGACAGGTATCGGCCTTCCCGAGCGGGATTATTATTTTAAAACGGACTCGTCTACGCTACGTATTCAGCATGCCTATCTGAAATATATCGGCACCTTATTCGAATTGAGCGGGAGCGATCCTGCTACTGCTGCGCATCAGGCGGAGATCGTTTATGGCATCGAAAAGCAGCTGGCAGAATCCCATAAGACGAATATCGATCTGAGGAATGTTCAGGCCAACTATCATAAGTTAGCGGTAGCGTCGATCGACAAGACACAGCCTAAGTTACATTGGCCCCTGGTGCTTGCCAGCCTGGATGCGAAGACCGATTCTGTCGATATGAGCCAGCCTGCCTATTATGATCGCCTCAATGGACTGCTGATCTCGGTGCCTGTGGCCGATTGGAAAATATATTTGAAGGCGGCTACGCTCCGCAATTATGCCGATGCGCTGAGCAAACCTTTCGTGGACGCGTCGTTTGCCTTTACTAAAGTATTGACCGGACAGGACGTACAGAAGCCCCGCGGGAAGATCATGACCAATCAGGTTGATGGTCTTTTGGGAATGGCGCTTGGGCAACTATATGTAAAAAGATATTTCAACGAGGAAGCCAAAAAGCGGGTACTCGCGCTCGTGGACAACCTGCAGAAAGCATTCGAGAATAGGATCAAACGTCTCGATTGGATGAGCGACAGCACGAAGAAAAAGGCGATCGAAAAGTTGTATGCGATCACCAAAAAGATCGGTTACCCGGATAAGTGGCGCGATTACAGCAAAGTACAGATCGACCGCTCGAAATACTTCGAAAATATTCTTTCGCTCCAACAAAACGACTATCGATACCAGCTGGCCAAGCTGAATAAGCCTGTTGACAGATCGGAATGGGGTACGACGCCGTCTACGGTCACCGCGTATTATAACCCGTATTATAACGAGATCGTTTTTCCTGCCGGCATTCTGCAATATCCCTATTTCGATTTTGCGGCAGACGACGCCATCAACTACGGCGGGATCGGGATGGTCATCGGTCATGAGATGACGCATGCCTTCGACGATCAGGGCGCGCAATTCGATAAGGAAGGAAATGTAAAGAATTGGTGGACGAAGGAGGATTATGAGAAATTCAAGGAAAGGACTCGCCGGGTCGTGGACTTGTACAATAGTTTCACCGTCCTGGATAGCGTGCATGTGAAGGGAGCGCTGACGTTGGGGGAGAATACCGCAGATAATGGAGGTATTCAGATCGCGTATGATGCCTTCAAGATGACTCCCGAAGGGCATGATACGACCAGGATAGATGGGTTTACGCCGGATCAACGATTTTATTTATCGATCGGGAGGATATGGAGGGTGAAGACGAGAGATGCGTTTTTGCGGATGTATGTCAATACCAACCCGCATTCACCGGCCATGTGGCGTGTCAATGGGCCGATCATGAGTTGTGCACCATTTTATAAGGCGTTCAATGTGCAGCCGGGGGATAAGAATTATCTGCCGGAGGATCAGAGGATAAAGATCTGGTGAGATAGTAAAGCATTGAAAAAACAAT
>DASYSV010000266.1:0-2812 GCA_036010185.1 Puia sp. | reverse complement strand
TCAAAGTAGTGCGTCTACCAATTTCGCCACCCACGCAGATGAGAAGTGTCAAAATTTTTGAGGTGGCTGCAAAAATAGGACTTTCGGGTGGGATTTTGCGGTCCGGTGGCGCCTATTTTTTCAGCACGATCCTGAAAGTAGTTCCTTTCCCCGGTTCGGACTGGCGGACGAAAAGCTGGCCTTTATGGTATTGTTCTATGATACGTTTGGAGAGGCTCAGGCCTAAGCCCCAGCCACGTTTTTTGGTGGTGAATCCGGGTTTGAAGACCTTGGCGACATTGCGGGCGGCGATGCCCTTGCCCGTATCGGTAACATCGATGAGGATCTCTTTGTCGTGTTCGGAAAGGGTGATCGTTATCGAGCCTTTTCCTTCGATGGCATCGAGCGCATTCTTTAGCAGATTTTCGATGACCCAGTCGAACAGCGGGCCTGAGATACGCGCCATGAGGGGAGCGGATACGTACATGGCCGCGGTTGCCGGAGGGGAAGCCGGGCTGCCGGGGGGCATGGAGGCCAGACTGCCGGGGGGCATGATGGCCGCATCGCCGTTGCGGCCGGGAGTTTCCAGCGCGAACTGGACCTTTCCCGTGGCTCGTTTCCGGATATATTCCATCATATACCTGATCTGCGCGATCAGATCGCGTTCTTCCAGGTGCGGGATGCTGCCGATCTTGCCAAACCGGTCGGAGACCAGCTTCAGCCTGTCGACATCCTTTTGGATCTCCTGCACGGTCCGTGGGTCGGTGCCGCCCTCACGGAGCATCTCGATCCAGCCTTCCAGCGAGGAGACCGGTGTTCCCAACTGGTGGGCCGTTTCTTTGGCCATACCGGCCCACAACTGGTTTTGCGTGGCTTTGTTCCGGATGGTTATCGAATATAAGATGAAGAAGATGAACAAGGCCACGATGAACAGCTGCACCAGCGGATAGTAACGGACCTCGTCGAGCAGGGAGGTATGACCGTAATAATAACGGTTTGCGATATAGGGTGTGTCACTCAGCTTTATTTCGAGGGGTTGGTTCTCGGCCCTGAACTTTTTCAATTCGCGGTATAACCAGTCCCTGTCGCGCGCGGCGCGAATGGAGTCGAGGTTGATATACTCCATGATACTGTCATTCTCATTGGTCTCGATGATGGGAATGGTCTGCTGACCGTTGCGGATGAGATTGGGAAGGGTCAGGTCCATGCCGGGGTTGGAGAGAATGGATTTGCTGGCGGCTACCCACAGTGTGACCTTTTGTCGCTCGTCCGCGGCAATCTTTCTTGCCAGGTAACGGGAATAAAAAATGGTCGCTGTCACGATGCCGATGGCGACCAGCGCCAGCAGCGATCTCCAGTTAAGCATTGACCGAATCATGAACCGAATGTATAAAATCCGGGCCAGTAATGGGCGAAAAGCCGGGGGAAGCTTATTTTTGAACTTTATACCGAATGATGCCCCCCACGACCGCCATCGTCATACTCAACTTCAACGGACGCCGATATCTCGAGCAATTCCTTCCTTTCGTAGTAGCCAATACCTGTCCGGGGGCGGAGGTCATCGTTGCCGACAATGGCTCTTCGGATGACTCACTCGTCTTTCTCGCTGCGGCATATCCCGGTGTGCGCGTCATCGTGCTGGATCGCAATTATGGTTTTGCGGGAGGATACAATACCGCGCTGGGACAGGTGGATGCCGACTACTATGTTCTTTTGAACTCGGATGTGGAAGTGGGACCCGGCTGGATGGACCCGATCATCCGGCTGCTGGAAAGCGATGCTTCGATCGGCGCATGTCAACCCAAGATACGGATGTATGCCGACCGCGAATCATTCGAATATGCCGGCGCGGCCGGCGGGTGGCTGGATCATCTCGGCTATCCCTTCGCGCGGGGACGGGTATTCGACGTTTGTGAAAAGGATCAGGGGCAGTATGACAAAACCGAACCCGTTTTCTGGGCCAGTGGTGCGGCGCTTTTTATCCGTGCGCGTCTTTATCATCAGTTGGGTGGCCTCGAGGGGTTTTTCTTTGCGCACCAGGAAGAGATCGATCTGTGCTGGCGGATGCAGCTGGCGGGTTATCAGGTCTATTGCTGTCCCGAATCGGTGGTCTATCATGTCGGCGGGGGAACGCTTCCCAAGGGTAATGAACGAAAGGTCTTTCTCAATTTCCGGAACAACCTGATCATGATGGCCAAGTGTCTGCCTTTCAGACAATGGATATGGAAGCTGCCGCTGCGTTTCCTGCTGGACTCCATCTCGGCCTGGAAATCGCTGTTCGCCGGTGAAGCCATCTATTTCTGGGCTATTTTGGAGGCCCACCTGGCCTTTTTCAAATGGCTGATGGTCAGTCGCAAAAAAAGCCTTTTCCCTCCCAAAAAGCGGGCTCCGCTGGCAGGATGGTATACCGGCAGCGTAGTCTGGCAATACTTTGTCCGGGGGAAGAAAACTTTTACCGAAATTGTAAGGAGGAATCGTTGAATTTCTTAAATTTGCGGCAGCAATTAAATCATTATGGATCAAGCATTAGATCAACCCATTGAGCTAAAAGACCCGAAACTGAAAGATATTGCGCACAGTTGGGTCGACTCTTCCGGCTTTCTTTTTTACCTGTATGTGTTTTGTGTCGTCGCATTGGTCATTGGCGGCTCTTATGGTCTGTGGGCCCATCGTTATAAGGGCAAACCCGAGGTGAATGTACCCGGTAATACGCTGTATACGCCGCAATACAAATAAGGCAAACATTTTTGTCTGGGAATCATAGTTTTACTATTTTTGCACCCCCGGTAAGGAATCATACGCGCGGAAGTAGCTCAGTTGGTAGAGCGCAACC
>DASYSV010000265.1:0-3648 GCA_036010185.1 Puia sp. | reverse complement strand
TCAAAGTATAGATATCCGCAGATCCCGCACATACAATTCGTTTTAAAAGCTTTCCAGGGCCGGGGCAGGAGCATTCATCGTATCCCAGGCGTCCCATAGCAGTCCAAAGCTGACGGAAAACACGTCATCCAGGGCGAATACGCAATGATACCATAGGGCGGGGATCACCAATATCTCTCCCGCGCCGATAGTCACCTCCAGGGGTTTTGCATTCCTGAACAAAGGGAATCTTTCTATATCCACCCGGTGCACGTCTTTCACCTGGCAAGGCTGGAAGGTATTGAAGGCACGGATAGGTGCAAGCGACTCGGATTGATCGGGTGAAAAAAGAACAAGCCGTTTCCTACCGAAGATATTGGCCAGCATTCCATGTGCGCAATCCCGGTGCAGGTTGGTGCAGGGCCTGTCACCTGTTTTCTTACCCATCCAGATCTGCGGGGTGGTCAGGTGCTCCCAGTCGAAAAAAGGCAGCGGCAGCTGCACCCACAGATCCAGCGGCAATGGACAGCCGAAGGTATATACCTGTTCATTCCTGTTGTTCTCCATCCTGGAAATGAAATCTCCGAACGTCTCGTTCTTCCCGTCGCCCTTCTCCATATCCGGTCGAAGGATCACCTCTCCGAATTCGCTTTTGATCTCTTCCAACGTCTTCCACAACAGCGGACAGTCGTCTATTGCCCCTGTTATCACAAAAGGGATCGACCGACTCATCAGCCTCATGACCGTCTCCCGGTCCGGCCGGCAGACCCTGTCGATCTCCCGGACCTTATCCTTGTATCCGAAGGTGTTCTTCTCGGTCTCTTTGATCAGCCGCTCGATCCGTTCCGAAGGCCGTTTGACCAGCGAGAACAGAAAACCCACCAGGTCGATGTCCCCCTCCACTCCCACCTTCGCCAGGATCTCGGGATTGCGGAGATCAAACCTGTCCGTAGTCGAAAGGATATAGGCCAGCGTATCGTATCCCATCCTGACCACTGCATCGGAATGCGGTACGCTGCCTTCGGAATAGCCGATCCCGCCATTCCGGCAATCGAGGTTGCAAAAAAAGATCTCTCCTTCGTCTACCAGCTGCAACTGGCACAAACCTTCTATGCCGGCAGGATAGACCGCTTCCGCCATCCGGGAATACAGGTGTTTCGTCAGATAGTTCTTCATGATTAAAAAGTTTAAAGATGTATATTTTCGAGAAGGACGTCCTCCTTGTCGATAACAGTGGCAAGTATCTCCTGGTAATACCGCATCATTAACCCGATGATCGATGCGTCGTAGAGATCCGCACTGTAAAGGAAGTGGATGTCCAACCAGTCGGCACCCCTCCCGACGCTCAGTTCCAGCTCATAACGTGTGGTCCTTTCATCTCCCGCATCGACGGAAACGAATTCCAGTTCCCGGAGCCGGACCTCGCTTTCAAAAAAGTCCGTAAAAGAAAAATAGACTTGCACCTTCGTATTCATCCGGTCGAACGGATAATCCTGGTGGTCGGAGGCTTCCAGGACCGTTCTTTTCACCTCTTCCAGGAATGGCCGGTAAGCGAGATGTCCCGGCATCCGTAGCCTGATCGGTAGTACATTCACAAAAGTACCCACGATATTTTTCCATTCCGGTAGCGTCCTGCCGGCGGCATCCGTGCCGATCACCAATTCCGATTGGCCGGACAGCTTGGCTAGCAAGATGGAATAGACAGACAGCAGGAACATGAGATCCGATACTTCCGCAGCTGCGGTATACGCCCTGATCTTTTGGTAAAGCGGCCCCTCTATACGCAGCATACGGCTTTCCGCGCGATCGATCTCCACCGACCCGCGGTCGGCGATGACGGGCAGATCCAATCCGGCAAGCCCGGGAAACAGCTGTCTATCCCAAAATTCCCGCTGCAATCCGAAATCCTGCTCTTTTTCCCATATGGCATAGTCCACATACCGGAATTCAGGCAGCGCTGGTTCTTCTCCGCTGTAAAGGCTTTTGAACTCATTCATCAGGGCATTGAGGGAAATGCCGTCGCACACGATATGATGGATGTCCACGAACAGGTAGGTCCGCGTCGGGCACTCCTGCCATAGGCCGCATCGCATGAGCGGGCAACCCGATAAGTCAAACGGCCGGATGAGCTCGCGCTGCACATCCCCCGGCGTTCGGTAGCGGCCGGGATCGAATATCCGTACCGGCAACTCCGCTTCATCCCGGATATGCTGGAACAATTCGCCACCCGACAGGGAGAACCAGGTCCTCAACCCTTCATGCCGTTGTATCAATTTTTGCAAGCTCCGCACCAGCCGGTAACTGTCTGCCGACCCTCTTATCTCGTAAGCTATATGAATATTGTTGGCAACACTGTCTTTGTTCGACAGCTGCATATAGAAAAGTCTTTCCTGGGCGGCGGAAGCAGGGTAACGGTCGCGCTGACCGGCTCGCCGTATGACGTCGGTCTTATGCCGGCCGGGCTCCTCCTGTAGTTGGATGATCAGCGCTGCCAGCTTCTGTATGGAAGAATGCCCGAATATTTTTGCCAGGGGCAGCTGTACGGCAAACGCCTGTTGGATCCTGTTGATGAGGTGCAGCGCGCGAATGGAATGGCCGCCCAGCTCGAAGAAGTTGCTGTTGGCGCCGATCAGCGACCTGTCGGTCTTCAGGACATCGGCCCATATATCCGTCAGCCTCTCCTCGATCTCTCCCGAGGGCCCGATATAGTTCGCATCGGACGCCGCTTCCGGCGCCGGCAACGCCTTCCGGTCTATCTTCCCGTTCGGCGTCAACGGCAGCTCGCCGAGTCTCATAAAATACGACGGTACCATATACTCCGGCAACCGACCCGACAGATACGTCCTCAACTCCTCCCCGCCGGCCTCTCCCGTATAATAGGCCGTCAGCAACTTATCCCCTTCCCGCTCCCGGGCCACCACTACCACCTCTCCCGTCTGCTCCCGCTGCGATAACACCCGCTCGATCTCTCCCAACTCTATCCGGTGACCCCGGATCTTCACCTGGTGATCCTCCCGCCCCAGCAACTCGATCCGCCCGCCACGCACCCACCGGCCTATATCCCCGGTCTTGTATAACCGCTGACCCGACCGGTACGGATGCGCAATGAACCGCTCCGCCGTCAGCTCCGGCCGGCGCCAATACCCGCGCGACAGACCCTCCCCTCCTATATACACGTCCCCGGCTACACCCACCGGAACAAGACGAAGCTCCCTGCTCAGGATATATACCTGTGTATTGACCATCGGACCACCCACTACCACCTTCTCCTCCTCCCCACCGAAATCATGCATACACGACCAGATCGTCGTCTCCGTCGGTCCATACATATTATATATCCCGGCTCCCGTATCCCGCTGCAAACCCTTCACCAGCGATAACGGCACCCCCTCCCCTCCCAATAACAGCCTCCTCAGCGACCGCAGAAAAACACGAGACCCTTCCCCCTCCCGGACCATCCGCATGAACGACGGCGTCGATTGCAGCATCGTCACCGGTCGGTGTACCCGACCGGCTTCATGGTCCAGGTAGCGGTCCAGACCGCTGAAGGAGATGCCGGAGGGATGGATCACCACCTGTATCCCGTTACACAGCGTCCAGAAAAGCTCCAGCACCGATATATCGAAGGACGTGCTCGTCACCGCCAGCAGGCAGTCGTCTTCGCCCGCC
>DASYSV010000232.1:0-4326 GCA_036010185.1 Puia sp. | reverse complement strand
TAACGCTTTATATTTTTCTCCCGATGACGGCGCCAGTTGGGTACATCTTCGCAATAACCTGCCTCCCGCGCCGATCTATGGCTTAACGATCCAGCGGAATTTCAAAGACCTGGTGATCGGCACCTATGGACGCGGTTTTTATATTCTCGACGATATTACCCCGATCAGGGATTTCAGCGATTCGGTGCGGCAATCGGAAGCCTGGTTGTTCCCGATGCGCAAGGCCTGGCGGTTCCGACCCAAGCCGGCCATCCATGGCGAACGCTCCGCTTCATTCGGGGTGAACCCGCCTTATGGCGCCGATATCAACTATTATTTACGCGATACCGTAAGGGACACCGTCAAGGTGCTCATCCTGGATAGCGCGGGTCGTACCGTGCAACAGATAGCCGGATCAAACCGGAAGGGCGTCAACCGGGTGTGGTGGGATCTCGGCTTGCAGCCTTATGTATTACCGCCCTTGCGAACCCGCCCCGAGGATGCCGACTGGGTAAAGCTCGATTCGACCGGGCAGCGGGCGATGGTGATCTATGACCTGGATATCGGCCCGGGACTGCCTGCCACCAAGGTTCTGCCGGGCACTTATACCGTTGTGCTGAAGATAGGCAGAAAAGAATACCGGCAGCCGGTGCAGGTGTTTCGGGACCCGCATACCGGCGGTTCGGACGAGGATATCCATGAACAATACGCCTTCGGGGTACAGATCTACGGTTCGATCCAAAGCATCCTGCATATGATCGACACGCTCGAGATCGTTCGCAACCGTGCCGACTCTATCGGACGTCTCTATACCGATCGCCGGCAGAAGGCGAAGCTGCAGGCGTGGAAGGACCAGCTCTATGAAGCGGAGGCGCTCCTTCACGACGTGCATCAGACCGGCGCCAGGGAGGATATTTTCCGTAATCCGGCACAACTGCTCGAGCGGTTCCTCACGATCTCCAAGGAAAGCATTTCCGGCGGTGCGGATTTCAGGCCTACGAACCAGCACAAGGAAGTCTACGCGTTGCTGAGCGGCCGGCTGGATGCCGCCCGTAAAAAATATGAAGCGGTCCTTCAAAGTTTTCCGCGTCTCAAACGAGGCGGACTTCCGCCCGAAAAGTTGGATATTCGCAACAGCAAAAACTAGTTGTCTGAAGAGATCGATCGCCATATTGCTGCTTCTTCCCCTATGCTATACCCAATTCGGCTTTTATGGGCAGACCATCTATCTCCAATGGCGGATGAAAGAAGCGGCGAATGAAGCACGGATCGCGGCGTTGCCCGATGCGGTAATGCTGCGTGTGAGCGTTGCGGAATTGAATGCGTCAGGGCGATGGGAAGACGAGGGAAGGGAGTGCTGGTATAAGGGTCATCTGTATGATGTGATCCGGCAGCGGACGGTGAGTGGCACCACGTGGCTATACTGCCTTGACGACGAAGGAGAAGAGCAGCTGATCCATGGAGCGGTGGATGTAACAAAAGCGAACCAGGATCAACCCGGCAGACAAACAAGGATCTCTTTTTCGATCTGCGACCTGTTATGCCAAACGCCGCAATGGACCATCGCGCCCTTGCAGCCCATCGACAGGCAATATCCCACCTATGGCGTTCATCGCCTGAGTTCCCGATATGCAAGGATCGTCATTCCGCCGCCGAAAGCAAGCGCCTGGCTTTTCGGATAGGAATACCATTTTTATTTATTAAAGATCACATCATGTTGGAAAGAACAGGCGTCTTTCTATTGTTTATATTTATTGCATTGTCCACCGCGGCTCAACGCGCTCCCAAAACAGCGAACGATACGTTGAAACCGCAAACGCTGAATACCGTGCAGGTGACCGGCTGGTCCACCGGTAAAAAGGACAACCAGCTGGACGTAGCGCATTCTGTCGGCATCCTCACGGCCGAAGATTTTCACCGCAATACCGGGTTTTCGCTGGAAAATTCGCTGAACCTTATGCCCGGCGTCAGCATGGGCTCGCGCACCAGCTTCGGAGGACAACGTATCATCATCCGGGGGTATGGCAATAATACCAATTTCAACGGTCAGGGGGTGCAGGTCCTGCTCAACAACATACCCGTTACCGACGCCACGGGGACGACCATCCTGGACGATATCGATTTTTCAACGCTGGGGAAAGTGGAAGTGATCAAGGGACCGGCCTCGAGCCTTTACGGCAGCGGAGTTGCCGGCGTCGTCAATCTGTTCACGCTGAAACCGCAACCGGGTCAGGCCCGTATCGTCGAAGAGAACACGGGTGGGAGCTATGGACTCTGGCGCAACAATACCCGGATCGAATCGGCCAATGAACATTCATCGTTGCTTTTCAATTACGGGCACCAGGAAGAGGAAGGCTGGAGGACGAATAGTGCGTCGCGGAAGGACTACGCTCAATTCAACGGCGATTTTTTCGTGAGCGACAAAAACACGATCTCTGCTTTTTTCGCTTATGCGCGTTCGCTCGAACAGCTGGCCGGTGAAATGACCGATAGCATTATTTATCATCGCATCGCCTGGAGCGACCCGGCCTATCTTGTCAACGGATCGAAGACGGTGATCGAAAGCGTCCGTGCGGGAATGACCGATAACTACAAGATCGACGATCATTTCAGCAATCAGACCACGCTCTTCACCAACGCATATACGCTGAACCAGCCGTTTGCGCATGGGTTGACGGACAACCAGGCCTTTACGTTCGGGGGCAGGACGGGGTTCGTCTATACCTCCGATACCGGCAGCGTGACCGTTCATGGCATCCTCGGCGCGCAATTCCAAAAGACCACGGTCTTCAACAAATCCTATAACCTGACTATTGGTGCGTTGGGCGGTATCAGGGGCGATCTGCAAAACGCCTCGCAGGGATATTCCGTCTTTACGGAATGGAAATTCTCGCTGCCCTCGCAGGTGGTCCTGACCGCCGGAGGCAGTCTCAACTTTACCGAATATGGGATCACGGATATGCTTGCGAATTCCGCCAATCCAACGCATGCCAATCAGGGCGGATATAAATCCTTCTCCCCTGTGTTTACCCCCAGGATATCGGTGCTGAAGATGCTCGGGGACCATGTTTCCATCTATGCCGATGTCTCGGCCGGGTATACCCCGCCGCCTACTTCGCAGGTGATCAATGCGGTCGTGGGAACGACCAACAAAGATCTGAAGCCTGAATCGGGAATACAATACGAGATCGGTACGAAAGGGGATCTGTTCGCGTCGAAATTATCCTACCAGCTGGCTTTGTTCGATCTTGACGTTCACAACAAGATCGTGGCCGAACAGGTGCCTGCTTCCGGCAGCACTCCCACCTATAGCACATATGTCAATGCGGGGCGACAGCAGAACCTTGGTGCCGAACTGGCGGTGAGCTATTCCTTAGTGAATGATCCGCGCCGGGTGATCTCGCTTTTGCGTCCATTTATGACTTATACGTATTCGGATTTCCGGTATAAGAGCTTCTACAGCGATAACAATCACAACGCCGCAACACTCGACTTTTCGAATAACCAGGTCGCAGGCGTGGCGCCGAACGTGGTCAACATCGGCATCGATGCGCAGACGCGGGCGGGATTCTATCTTTATCTGACCTACCGGCATGTCGATGCCGTTCCGTATACGTTCGACAACAGGAATTATGCGCGGGCATTCAACCTTTTGAACGGGAAACTGGGATACCGGAGCCAGCTGGGCCGGCATTTTTCGGTGGATGCCTATGCGGGAGTCGATAACCTTACGAATTGCACGTATTACAGCTTTCTGTTCTTTTCGGGAACACTGGCGGGTACGACCGATCCGCATTTTCTGCCGATGCCCTACAATGCCGCCTTTTATGGGGGGGCAAAGCTGGCTTATATCTTTTGATCCAAAAACAACCGTATGAACCGAAATAATCTTTTGTTGCTGGTAATGTTTTTTGCGGGTTGCGGCGACCGCCAGGAGGCCCCGAAGACCCCCGAGAATGGGCGGCTGCGGATCGTAAGCGTCAGCAAGCAACTGACCGAGATCATTTTTGCCGTCGGCGGTGATACTGCCCTGGTAGGAAGGGATATCTCGAGCACCTGGCCTCCAGCGGCCACCAAAATAACGGCGGTGGGATATCATCGCGCACTGGGTTCCGAGGGGATCATTTCTCTGCATCCTACTGTTCTGTGGAACGACGGCAACTGGGGTCCGCAGTCGACCATCGATCAATTGAAAAAAGTGGGAATTCCCCTGCGACAGTTCGATGGGGGGAACACGATCGACTCGACCGAGCGGCTGATCCGCCAAATCGCCGCTGAATTTCACAACCCGCGTGCAGGCGACAGTGTCTGCCAGCATCTGGATGCCGATATGAAGCGGCCCGACTC
>DASYSV010000222.1:0-3725 GCA_036010185.1 Puia sp. | reverse complement strand
TGCTCCTCCTCATTCAGATCGATCCCCGCCAAAGTCTTCGGTCGCCAGATCTCCGCCTGTCTTTCCTCCAGTTCATCCACATCAGGCACCGGGCTATAATAGTGGCCGGGCCGAAAGTGCGAATTATGCTTGGAGACATATGCATGACGTATATAGGGTATATTTGTAAGTATTTTACCGATAAGATTTTTCATGATCATTAGGCTGATATTCTGAATTTCCTCTCATTTAAGCCCCCCAAGATAATATAAAACGATGAATCCATCTGTAATTGACCTTCGCGATATCGACAGGACCAAACTATCCGTCGCGGGGGGTAAGGCCGCAAACCTGGGTGAGCTTTTCAGGGTCGAAGGAATAAGCGTCCCCGGTGGTTTCATCATTTCGACCGAAGCCTTCAAAAGGGTCGTAAGCGAAACCCCGTCGCTCACCGGATCACTGGACCGGCTATCGCATCTGAAGACAAACGATCGAAACGGCGTCGGTAAAATTAGCGGCGATATCCGCCGGCTCATCGAGGGCATCACCATCCCGGCGGACATAACGGAAGCGATCGCCACCCGCCTCGAAACACGCGGAGAAAAGCAACCCTATGCCATACGATCCAGCGCCACGGCCGAAGACCTGCCGACAGCCTCTTTTGCAGGCCTGCAGGACACCTACCTGAACATTACCGGAAAAGACGCCATCCTGACGCATATCACCAAATGCTGGGCATCGTTGTTTACCGAAAGAGCCATATCCTACCGGTTACACAACGGCTTCGACTACCGTAAGGTCCAAATAGCCGTCATTGTTCAGCAGATGGTCCTGGCGCAGGCAGCAGGCGTTCTATTTACCGCCGACCCTATCACGTCCAATAGGACGATCCTCTCCATCGATGCAGGCTTCGGCCTCGGCGAGGACCTCGTCTCCGGCCTGGTGGATCCTGACAATTACCAGGTGCGGAATGGCGCCATCACCGATAAAAGGATATGCTCAAGGGAGCAGGTGCTGTCCGATGAACAGATCCTGCGCCTCGGACAAACAGGCAGAAAGATCGAACGACATTTCGGCCATCCCCAGGACATCGAATGGTGCCTGGCTGCTGATAACACATTTTATATCGTCCAAAGCCGGCCGATCACGACCTTATTCCCGGTCCCCGCGACAAAGGATGCGAAAAACCATGTCTACGCCTCCGTCGGTCACCAGCAAATGATGACCGACGCCATGAAACCCCTGGGAATCTCTTTCTGGCAGTTGACTGCGGCCCGGCCCATGTTCACCGCCGGCGGGCGGCTATCCGTGGACATCGCGGAAAACCTGGCTTCACCGGTCTCCCGAAAAATGCTGATCGATGTCCTCGGGAAATCCGATCCGCTGATAAAAGACGCACTACTGACCCTTACGAAAGACGATTTCGTCCCGTCCGGACAAGACGGACCCAATACGCCAATGCGGGATTTCGAGACGCTGCAAGAATACGATCCTGCCATCGTTCACGATCTGATCAAAACCAGTCAAGGCTCGATCGACCAGCTAAAACAGAACATCCGATCGAAATCCGGCGGGGAACTTTTCGATTTTATCCTCGACGATATCTGCCAATTAAAAAAATTCCTATCGGACCCCCGAAGTTTTGGCGTGATCATGACCGCAATGAACGCCTCTTCCTGGGTCAACGGGAAAATGCAGGAGTGGTTGGGAGAAAAGAACGCGGCCGACACAGTTTCCCAATCTGCAGCCAACAATATCACGTCGGAAATGGGTCTGGCGCTTTTGGATGTAGCAGATGTGATCCGGCCCCATCCCGAAGTCATCCATTTTTTAACGGCGGTAAAAGACGAAGACCTCTCCGATCGACTCCCTGAATTCAACGGCGGACTGCGATCCTGGGACGCTATCCGGGCTTTTCTCGACAAATTTGGAATGCGCTGCGTCGGCGAGATCGATATCACGAGGACCCGCTGGAGCGAAAAACCATCCATCCTCGTTCCCATGATCCTGAGCAATATCAAAAACTTCGGGCCGAATGCCGGCCATCGGAAATTCGGGCAGGGACGACAGGAAGCCTTGAAAAAAGAGCAGGAGCTGCTCGACCGGCTGGCACTACTGCCGGAAGGCAAACAAAAAGCCGAACAAACGAAAAAAATGATCGGGCTGATCCGGACCTTCATCGGGTATCGCGAATATCCGAAGTATGCCATAGTCAGCCGCTATTTCATCTACAAACAGGCCTTAAAAGCCGAAGCCGAAGTCCTCGTAAAAGACGGGATCCTTTCCGAAAAGGAAGATATCTTCTATCTCTCTTTTGAAGAGCTTCACGAAGTCGTACGAACCCGCCGGCTGGATGGAACGATCATCGGCCAACGCAGGAACGAACATCAACTAAACGAGAAACTGAACCCGCCGCGCATCATCACCTCCGATGGCGAGATCGTTACTGGCAGATACAACCGGGATGACCTCCCCGCCGGCGCTTTTGCAGGTCTGGCCGTTTCATCCGGTGTGGTTGAAGGAAGAGCGCGCGTGATCCTGAACATGGAAGATGCCGATCTGCAAAAGGGAGATATATTGGTCACCCGGTTTACCGATCCCAGCTGGACACCGGTGTTCGTATCGATAAAGGGCCTGATCACCGAGGTCGGAGGGCTCATGACCCATGGAGCGGTGATTGCATGTGAATACGGCCTTCCGGCAGTCGTCGGAGTAGCCGACGCTACCAAATTGATCAAAGACGGGCAAAAGATCCGGGTAAATGGCACGGAGGGTTATATAGAGATCCTATAGATCGGGCCCGCGATCACACATAATTATTCACAACTCTCTTTATTTCGATATCTTGTGCCCGGTATACAACAAACATCGACGCTTTCGTTATTAAGGCGTTTTCATTAAAATCCGAAATTATCTGTTATGGCCTTTATCGACGAGCTCCTCTTCACCCCTTCCTACGGATGGAAGGACGACACCGGCGCCCTGGTTATTCCTACCTCAAAACAGCTTTGGAACGAGGCCTTTTCGCGGATCAATGTCTTCCGGACAAAGAAAAACTGGATCTCTTTCGTCAGCTTCCTGATGCTGGCAGGAATGCTGCCCTTCTTTTATCTCTTCCTCTTCAAATATTTCTCCTGGTACCTGGTCATCGCCATTGTCATTTATAGCATGGTGATCATGGGTACGCATGGCACCATCTGGTTTCACCGCTATTGCACGCACAAGTCCTTTGGCTTTAGCCATCCACTGTGGCGGATCCTGACGCAAAATCTCGTAATAAAAACCGTACCGGAGGAGATTTATGTCGTTTCGCATCATGTGCATCACTCCAAATCGGACGAGCCCGGCGATCCTTATAACGCGCAGGCAGGATTCTGGTACTGCATGCTGGCCGAATACAACCATCAGCGGGTATCGCCCGATCTATCCGAACCGGCTCATAAAAAGGCGGTGCATTTCATGGAGCATACCGGCGTAAGGCTGAATTCGTATCGCCAATATCAGAAATGGGGATCGATCGCCTGCCCCTTTTATACGGTTGCGATCTGGGTGCTCAACTGGACCTTCTGGTATTTTGTGCTTTCATGGATCGGTGGTCCCGGACTGGCCTGCGCTCTTTTCTCCGCTGCCATGCTTTGGTTTGCGCTGATCAGGGCATTCAATTATACCGGACATGGCGGGGGAAAAGAAAAACATCGCGAAGGGGTCGACTTCGATCGTAGCAATCTTTCCATCAATCAGTCAAG
>DASYSV010000154.1:0-3713 GCA_036010185.1 Puia sp. | reverse complement strand
GTAGGGAATGGGAAAAGTAAGGAAGAAGCTTCATGGGCATTTAAATTTTTATCAGCCGTTCGGCTGCTTTTTCCAGCGTCTCTTCCTTTTTTGCAAAACAGAAACGCACCACACGGTCGTCTTTACCTTCCTGGTAAAATACGCTCACGGGTATCGCCGCAACGCCATATTCCCTGGTGATCCGCAAAACGAAATCCCTGTCGGGCTCGTCGCTGATCCGGTCGTATTTGTACAGTTGAAAAAAACTGCCGTAAGACCGTATTGGGGTAAACCTGGTCTGTGTCATCAGGCTTGCAAAATGATCGCGTTTCCTTTGCATGAAGGCGGCGAGATCCAGGTAGGTCTCCGCATTCTGCATATATTCAGCCAAAGCCACCTGCGTCGGCGTATGACAGCTGAAACAATTGAATTGATGAACCTTCCGGAACTCGCTCATCAGTTCGGGTGAAGACACGCTGTATCCCAATTTCCACCCCGTACAGTGATACACCTTGCCGAAAGAGAAAGAGACGAAGCTCCTCCGGAGCAGATCCGGATAACGCAGGATCGAACAGTGCGGGAGGCCATCGAATACAAGGTGTTCATACACTTCGTCCGAATGGATGAGGATATCGGTGTTCTTTACGATTGCCCGCAACTGTTCTATGTCTTCCGGCCGGAGAATAGAACCGGTGGGGTTGTGCGGGGTATTGAGAAGGATCATCCTCGTCCGGGGCGTGATCTTTTGTCGGACTTCGTCCCAGTCGATGTGGTAATCGGGTAAACGCAGATCGATCCGTACCGGGATGGCGCCATTGATCCCTATATTGGGAATATAGCTATCGTAAGCCGGTTCGAAGACGATGACTTCATCGCCGGGTGCGAGGATGGTCGTCAGCGCGGTATAGATGGCATAGGTGCCGCCGGGCGTGATGGTGATCTGGGTGTCGGGGTCGACGGTCGTCCCATAAAGCGCGGCGATCTTCGCTGCCAGCACTTGTCTGAGACGCGGCAAGCCGTTCATATGTGCATATTGGTTATGGCCATCGCGCATGGCCTGAGCGACGAGGGCTATCAGCTCGTCGCTCATCGGGTAGTCGGGGAAGCCCTGGCCCAGATTAACCGCGCCCAGCTCCGCCGCCAGCGAGCTCATAACGGTAAAGATCGTCGTGCCCACCCTGGGCAATTTACTCTTCATTTGACGCTGATGTTTTCATCCCGGACGAGAGCCTCTCCATGGATACGCAGGTATACCTGTGCCACGGTGATAACGTCCTTCTGACAATAGTTTGCGATACGGGGCAGGTCATTCTGTCCCCAATAAACTTCTCCCACCTGGCTGCCGTCGATATCGTCCTTGGGGGTAGGTACCCCAAGCGAATGGGCCAGCAGGTTCAGCGATACGAAGTTTTTATACTCCCCGAACCGCCATAGCTCCATCGTATCGATATGCGGCACCTCCCAGGGTTTCTTCCCCGCAAGATTGAGGACGGAAGGGATCTTCATGCCATGGATGACCATACGGCGGCAGAGATAGGGAAAGTCAAAGTCCTTCCCGTTGTGTGCGCAAAGGTATTTCTGTCCTTCGGAGCCCCATTTGTGGAGCAGCTCGTAGAATTGCTGCAACAGCTCTTTTTCGTCATCGCCATAAAAAGACTTCAGGGAAAGTTTCCGGTCCGCCGGAGGTCCGGACAGTACACCGCAGCTGATACAGATGACCTTCCCGAACTCCGCATAGATGGCGGCTCTTCCATACAATTCCTCGGGGGTCGCCGGCGTCTTGTCGCGATTCAACGCTTCTGCCTTCAGACGCCATAGCTGTTGCCATTCGCCCGGTACGCGGTTGAAGTCCGGATACTGGGAGACGGTTTCGATATCGAGGAAAAGGATCGTATGCAGTGGATAGGGTGACATGGGCGGACCTGACGCCGTTTGCAGCGTTGTTCCCTAAAGATACTGATCTCCCTTGTTCCGCTTCACTTCCGCGACATATTCTTTGATCTCCTGTTCTTTATCGCGGTGGCAGATGAGGAGCACGTCCGATGTGTCGACGACGATAAACTTATCCAGACCCTGTACCACCAGCAGCTTGTCATTCGGGGCATGCACCATGCACCGGCTGGCGTCGACAACGATGACATTATCGCCGGCAACGGCATTTTCCAGGTGGTCCTTTTTCAGATTCTCGTAGGCGCTGTTCCAGGTACCGAGATCGCTCCAGCCGAAGGAAGACGGGATGACGTAAACATTATCCGCCTTCTCCATGATTCCGAAGTCGATGGATATATTGGTACACAGAGGATAAATGGTCTGCAGTGCCGATCTTTCGGCCGGCGTATTGAACTTGTCCTTTTCGGCGGCGAAGACATCATACATCTCGGGGAGATATTTTTCGAAGGCATGGATGACATTTTTCACCTGCCAGACGAAGATACCCGCATTCCAGAGGAAGTCACCGCTGGCCATAAAGGTCTTCGCCAGCTCGAGATTGGGTTTCTCGGTGAAGGTCTTCACTTTGTAAACATTGTCCGACACGGAATGCTGTTCATACTGGATATATCCGTATCCCGTGTTCGGGTAGGTGGGTTTGATACCCAGGGTAATGAAGGCATTGTGTTTGCCGACGAAGCTGAGGGCTTCCAGACAGACCTTGGTGAACGCCGTCTTGTCGAGGATGAGATGGTCCGCCGGGGCTACGATCAGCGAAGCTTTGGGGTCCGATTGCTGTAGCTTGAAGGAGATGTAGGCGATACAGGGGGCCGTATTCTTGCGCGAGGGTTCGCCGAGGATATTGCTCACCGGCAGCTGAGGCAGCTGTTCCTTGACGATATCCCCATATTCCTGCGAAGTGACCACATAGATATTTTCAACGGGAATGAAGCTGGCAAACCGATCGAAGGTCCATTGGATCAGGGTCCGTCCGGTATTCAGGATGTCGAGGAACTGTTTCGGATAATCCTGCCGGCTCATCGGCCAGAAACGGCTGCCGATCCCGCCGGCCATAATGACTACATAATGATGTCTGTTCATACTTTTATATTATTCCTTCCCGGATGAGATTGTTCAGATCGATAAAACCGAGGTAGCGGCGACCATTGGTGACGACAAGCCTCGTTATGTCATGGATGCGCATCAGATCCAGCGCCTCTACGGCCAGCGCATCGGCCTCCACCGTTTTCGGGCTCCTGGTCATGATATCGCCGGCCTTCAGTCCTTCCCTCACGCCCTCCTTTTCGAGCAGCCGCCGGAGATCGCCATCGGTAATGATGCCGAGTAAAGTCCCGTCTTCCTCCGTCACCGCGGCCGCACCGAGCCGTTTCGAGGTGATCTCGATGATCACCTCCCGAAGCATGGTGTCTACCGCGACGCGGGGCCGTTCGTTATGAGTATATACGTCCTCAACCCGCAGGTAGAGCCGTTTGCCCAGCGTGCCGCCCGGATGAAAACGGGCAAAATCTTCGCTGCCGAAGCCACGCATCTCCATGAGGGTGACCGCCAGTGCATCTCCCATGACCATCTGGGCGGTCGTGCTGCTGGTCGGAGCGAGATTATTCGTACAGGCCTCCTGGGCCACGGTCGTATTCAGGACGATATCCGATTGTTTGGCCAATACAGACTGCAAATTCCCTACCATCCCGATCAGGGTATTTCCAAAACCCCGGATGAGGGAAAGCAGCATTTTTATTTCTGGGCTTTCACCGCTTTTGCTGAGGATCAGCACCACATCCTGTTCC
>DASYSV010000139.1:0-4246 GCA_036010185.1 Puia sp. | reverse complement strand
AAATCGTTATCGCTGTCCGTAAGCCAGTCTCCCTTATGGAATCGTGCGAGGAAATCATAAAATGGGATCTGCGCGTCCACTAGGTAGCTCCCGTCTTCGCGTTCGCGGATCTCATAGTCAGTGATATCCGGCTGGGCCATTTCACCGATGATGGCCTCGAGGATATCGTTGAGGGTGATCATGCCCAGCAGGCTTCCATATTCATCGACGATGAAGCAGGAGTGTATCCGTGAGGTCTTGAATTTCTCGAGGACCAGGTAAGCCGTGTTGTTCTCCGGAACGAACAGGGCGGGGGTCATGATGTCTTTAAACAGCACGCTGTCATCCGTCACATAGAGGTCCTTGATGGAGACCACGCCTTTGATATTGTCGATCTCGCCGTCGCAGATGGGATAGACGGAATGCGGCTCCCGGATGATCTTTTCCTTGATGGTCTCTTCATTTTCGTTGAGGTCGAACCAGATGATGTCGTTGCGGTGGGTCATCAGAGAGGTGATATTCCGGTCACCCAGGTGAAAGACGCGTTCGATGATCTCCTGTTCGGCCTCATCGATAGTGCCCTGCTCGGTGCCTTCATTGATAATGGCCTTGATCTCATCCTCAGTGACGGCGCTGTCTTCCGACGGACGTATAGAAAAGAATTTAAAAAAGAGGTTCGAGACTTTATTGAGCAGCCAGACGATGGGATACGCGATCCGCGAGAGGGTACGCATGGGTCTTGCTACCAGGCGGGCGATCTGTTCGGCGCGAAGCAGCCCGATGCGTTTGGGGATCAGCTCCCCGAAGATGATGGATAGCAGGGTAACGATGACCAGGATGAGGGCGGTGGAGATATTGGAGGCATAGGGGCGTAAGAATTCGATCTTCTCGAGGTAGGGGGTCAGATCGGCGCTGAATTTTTCCCCAGAATAAAAACCGGTGAGGATGGCGATCAGGGTGATGCCTATCTGGGCGACGGATAAGAACAGTTCTGGTTTTTCCGAGAGCCTGAGCGCGGACTTAGCCCGATCGTCCCCATTGTCCGCCAGGTTCTCCAGACGGCTTTTTCGGGCCGAGACCAGGGCGATCTCCGCCATGACGAACAGACCGTTCAGGAAAATGAGGAACAATAAAATAAGGATCTCAAGCATGGGATGATTTATAGGGTTCTAAAAGGAGGGTACCGGCCTGGAGCCGGAACAGCCGGGCGGAAAAGATGCCAATGACCGAGCCCAGCACTCCGCCGAGGAGGATATCCAGCGGGTAGTGAGTGCCGACATATATCTGCGCGTAAGAGATGAGGAAGGCCCAGGCAAATACCAATCGCCACCAGGGGCTTGTGTGTCTCAAAGTGCGGAAAAGGAAAAATGCGATCGCGAAATGATCGCAGGCCTCCGCCGAGAAAAATCCGGAGCCTGCCGGGCAGGAATCGGCGAGGAAGCGCAAGGAATCCGCCCACAGGGGGTTATTGCAGGGACGAAGACGAAAGACCAGGTGATCATCGATCAGGTATCGGCTCAGAAGTTCTCCAATGATGGCGGTCATAGGCAGGTAGAGGTACCAGAGCCAGCCTTTTTTTCCGAAATTCAGGGTGATGAACATCAGCAGAAAAAGGTAGAACGGGAACCAGCATTCCGCCTGGCGGATAAAGGGAAACACCGTATCCAGAAAAGGAGACGTCCAGCCCTGGTTGATACGTGAAAAGAGCCAGTAATCACCCTGTAAGACCTTGTGCAAAAACACCGGATGAGGAGGCCCCGCGTCGATTAATACCATTTTCGGCGACAAATTTATCAAATATAATAAATTATCGATCGGCTGCGCATATCGGGAGGTGCATGCTTGCAAATTGCGCGCCAGACGGAGCCATCTTTTGAGAAAATTAGGAGGAAAACACCTACCGCAAATTTGCAGGAAACCTTATTTTTGTGGACACCTAAAAACATGTATTTGTGGCGTTGATCAAAAGCATTTCGGGTATCAGAGGAACGATAGGAGGAAAACCCGGTGAAAACCTTTCTCCGTTGGATGTTGTCAAATTTACTGCTGCTTTTGGGAGCCGGATCCTGCAGACGGGTAAGGAAAAAACGATCGTGATCGGTCGTGACGCCCGGATCAGCGGGGAAATGATCAATGCTCTGGTGGTAAGCACTTTGAGGAGCCTGGGTTTGAATGTCATCGATCTGGGTTTGTCAACGACGCCGACGGTGGAACTGGCGGTGACTGGGGAGAAGGCGGCCGGCGGGATCATCCTTACTGCGAGTCATAATCCGAAAGAGTGGAATGCCTTGAAATTATTGAACGGCAACGGTGAGTTCATCAGTGCCACGGAAGGCGCCGCCATATTGGAGCGGGTGCAGAAGGAGGATTTTGTCTTTGCTTCGGTGGATAAATTAGGTGAATACAGGCGAAGCGATGTCTGGCTCCAGCGTCATATCGACGCGATCGTCAAATATCCGCTGGTCGACGTGGACGCTATCCGGCAAAAGAAGTATAAGATCGTCGTAGACGTCATCAATTCCACGGGAGCATTGTTCATTCCTCCGTTGTTGAAGGCTTTGGGGGTGGGCGAGGTCATCCTTTTGAACGAGGAGATCAACGGGCGGTTTGCCCATAATCCGGAACCGTTGCCTGAGAATCTTTCGGGTCTGAGCGCGGCGGTGGTGAAGACGAAGGCCGATATGGGAATAGCAGTGGATCCGGACGTGGACAGGCTTTGTTTCGTCTCTGAAGATGGGAGCATGTTCGGGGAGGAGTATACATTGGTTGCGGTGGCCGATTATGTACTCGGCCAGCGGCCCGGTAATACCGTCAGCAATATGAGCAGCACCAAGGCGCTGAAGGAGATCACGATCCGGCATGGCGGCGAGTATCATCCCTCGGCGGTGGGAGAGGTCAATGTGGTCAGGATGATGAAATCCGTCGGTGCGGTGATCGGCGGGGAAGGGAATGGGGGTATCATCGTTCCAGATCTGCACTACGGGCGGGATGCGCTGGTCGGCATCGGTCTTTTTCTCAGCGCTCTTTCGCATCACAAGAACGGTATTAAATCCTTCCGGACGAAATATCCCGATTATTTTATCTCCAAGAATAAGATCGAGCTTCGGTCGGGCATCGATGTGCCGGCGATATTGGAGAAAATTAAAAAGAAATATAAGAATCACCCGGTGAATACGGATGACGGGTTGAAGATCGAGTTCGATAACGACTGGGTGCATTTGCGGTCATCCAATACGGAGCCTATTATCCGGATCTATGCGGAGAGCAGCTTCGAGACGACGGCCAATAATATTGCGTTGAGGCTGATGCAGGATATCAAGGAGGCGATCGCGCCCTAGATCCGCGTCGCAAGGTGGCCTGGGCCATTGGGGGGCAACGTCGCGGGGCCGACATTCGGTTTGCGAAATTCATTTACCTTTGAGTCCGCTATGGACAGAATATATTTCGACAATGCCGCTACCACCCCCATCGATCCCCAGGTATTGGAAGCGATGATGCCTTATCTCACGGAAAAGTTCGGTAATCCTTCTTCTATTTATTCTTATGGCAGGGAGTCGCGGCTGGCGATGGAAAACGCCCGCAAATCCGTTGCAAAGATCCTGAATGCGCATCCTGCGGAGATCTTTTTCACCTCGGGAGGCACGGAAAGCTCCAATACGGCGATCACAGCCGCCGTACGCGATCTCGGCTGTACCCATATCATTACCTCTCCGCTGGAACATCATGCCACACTGCATACAGTCGAACATCTCCACAAACGCGGTGAAGCGGCGCTTAGCTTCGTGAAGGTGTTGCCGAACGGTCATATCGACCTCGAGGATCTCGAACAACAGCTGGCGGCCAGTCCGGAGAAGGCCGTGGTGACGCTGATGCATGCCAACAATGAGATCGGGAACATGCTGGATATTCAATCGGTGGGCGAGCTGTGCAAGCTATACGGGGCTATTTTCCATTCCGATACGGTGCAAACCGTCGGTCATTTTCCGTTTGATCTCCGCAATACGCCGGTTCACTTCATTACCGGCGCGGGTCATAAATTCCATGGGCCGAAAGGTGTCGGTCTTTTGTATATCAACGAGAATGTGCGTATACATCCCTACATCCACGGCGGATCGCAGGAGCGGAACATGCGCGCAGGTACGGAGAATGTCTATGGCGTCGTCGGTTTCGCCCGGGCGCTGGAGCTGGCCACCGCGGCCTTTGAAGACGACAGCGCATCTATAAAGGGGTTGAAGGTATATATGATGGAACAACTCAAGAGGCAGTT
>DASYSV010000130.1:0-4111 GCA_036010185.1 Puia sp. | reverse complement strand
CCATTAATCATTTCGAGCGATTGCTGATCGGGCATAATGATACACATATCCTGAAATTCTATCTCCACATCTCGATCGACGAACAGAAACATCGATTGGAAGAGCGCATAAGAAACCCTTCCAAGCAATGGAAATACAACGAGGACGATTTCAAAGAGGCCAAACTATGGGATGAATATATGGAGGCCTACGAGGATTGTTTCGAAAATTGCAGCGAAGTACCCTGGAAGATCGTACCCGCGGATCAAAACTGGTATAAGGAATATCTCATCGCTCACACGTTGAGGGATACCCTAAGAGACCTGAACATGCAGTACCCGGGATTGAAAAAATAGATTCTTCATAATTAAAACCAACCGTCATGGCCTTTTTAAAAGAGTTCAGAGACTTCGTTATGCGCGGCAGTGTCATCGATCTTGCCGTTGCTGTGATCGTCGGCGCGGCATTCACCGCCATCGTTACGTCGCTGACCGACAATGTGATCACTCCTCTATTGCTGGCTCCAGCACTGAAAGCGGCGCATCTCTCGGACATCGACAAACTGGCCTGGGGAGCCGTAAAATACGGGCTTTTCCTGTCTGCCGTCCTGAAGTTCATCATCTTCGCCCTTATCCTCTTCCTCTTCATCAAGGGTATTCATTCTCTGCATAAGAAAAAAGCCGCGGCGCCGGCGGAGCCATCGAGTACGGATAAGTTGTTGATGGAGATAAGGGATGAATTGAAGAAGGGCAAGGCGGCTTAGGGAAGGGGGCCGAAGGGCGCTGCCGATGGGGCGGGATGCCGGCGGGATGAGCGTTCTGGCGGCGGATGGATGCGGGGCGGGATGCCGGTGGGATGAGCGCTTTGGCGGTGGATGGATGCGGGGCGGGATGGCGCTGGTGTGAGCGCTTTGGCGGTGGATGGATGCCGCTGGCAGAATTTTTGATAGCTTTTGAAACCGAAATAAACTGACGACTATGACGAATCATTGTGCGCGGAGATGGCTTATTGTCTTCCTTTTCACCGTTGGCTTCACGACTTTCCTACAGGCTCAGAACGATCTGCAGAAGGCAGTCAGCGGCGCCGCTATTACCAAGGATCCCAAAGACACGACTAAGATGACCTGGAAAACCGGGGGTTTGATCAATCTCACCTTCAACCAGACGGCGCTGAGCAACTGGTCGGCCGGCGGTGATAAATCGGCCCTGGCATTCAACGGGTTGGTAAACCTGTATGCCTTTTACCTGGATGGCCGGCGATCCTGGGATAATTTTCTGGTGGTAGGATATGGCATCGCTAATACCACGAGCCTTGGTACCCGTAAAACGGACGATCGGTTCAATATCACCTCAAAGTATGGGTATGATCTGGGCCATAAGTGGTATCTCACCGGCCTGTTCGACTTCCGGACGCAGTTCGCACCGGGGTACAATTACCCCGATGCCACACACCAGGTGCTGACTTCGGACTTTCTGGCTCCGGCCTATCTGTTGTTCTCGATCGGTATGGATTACAAACCGACCGATAATTTTTCGCTCTTCCTTTCGCCGGCGACGGTCCGCGAGCTGATCGTCGACAATGACAGCCTTGCGGCTCATGGGGCGTTCGGGGTGGATTCGGGACAAAAATCCCGGTTCGAATTCGGCGCCTATGCGTCGATCAACTATAACTCGCCGCTGAGTAAAACGGCTAGCTATACGGGCAGGCTGGACCTGTTCTCGGACTATCTGAACAATCCGCAGAATATCGCCTTGTATATGACCAATGTGCTGAATGTCAAAGTGACGACGCTGCTCAGTATGAATCTGGCGTTGACGCTGGTCTATGACGACAGGATCCATTCGGTGAAAGAGGATGGGACTTTTGGCGGACCCAGGCTGCAGCTGCAGGAGGTGCTCGGGGTCGGGCTGGCGTATAAGTTCGCCAAGAAAAAGCGGGAGGGGTCCGAGGCCGTGAAGATTGCGCAGTAGTGTGCGGAGCCGCGAAGGGTGCGGCGGTGATGGTGCATGGGATGACGTGGATGGTGCGGGACCGGAGATGGTGCATGGGATGACGTGGATGGCGCGGGGCTTAACAACTTGGGGAAAACCGGGTCCGGTTTTCCCCAAAATAGCACTACTTTCGTCGGATCATGACGCCCTATCAAATCAAATTGCCACAATTCGAAGGTCCGTTCGACCTGCTGCTCTTTTTTATCGAACGCGACGAATTGGACATCTACAATATACCGATCCACAACATCATCCAGGATTTCCTCACCTATATCCATTCGCAGGAGAGTCTGAACATCGAGCTGTCCAGCGAATTCATCCTCTTCATCTCCACCCTGATGCGTATCAAGGCCAAAATGCTGTTGCCACGGAAGGAACTGGACGCGGAGGGCAACGAGATCGACCCGCGTCAGGAATTGATCGACAAGCTGTTGGAGTACAAGCGTTACAAGGAGGCAGCGGCTACGCTTGCCGAAATGGAGGCGATCCGTCACCTGATGGTGCGCAGGGGCAATCTGCAAAAAGAATTGTCCGGGATCGGCGAAGAGGCGGGCGAGGGCACCGAGATCCAGGCGATCACACTTTTCAAATTAATGAAGACTTTCGAGAAGGTGATGCAACGGATCCAGCAACGTCAGAACAGGCCCGTGCATACCGTCGTGCAATACAACTATACGATGGAAGGAAGCCGGAAACATATCCTCACGACCGTACGTGAGCAACGGACGCTGTCATTCGAGAGGCTATTCGAAGTGTGTAGAGACAGGTTGCAGGCGATCTTCATTTTTTTGTCGATGCTCGAACTGGTACAGCTGAACTATATGTCGATCCTCATCGGTGAGGGGCGCAATAATTTTATCGTTGAATATAACGCGGACAAGCCATCCGATCCGGTGGAGGAAGTAGTGTTGACCGGGCCGGTGGATCCGCTGGCGAACTGAGGAATTTTCCATTCTATGACAACCATATTTCATCCCGCCGCAGGGCGGGGCCACGTAAACTTCGGATGGCTGGATAGTCATCATTCGTTTAGCTTCGGGAACTGGCATGACAGGGAGAAAGTACAATTCGGAGCGTTGCGGGTGTTGAATGACGATGTGGTGAAAGGCGGCGGCGGTTTCGATACCCACAAGCACGAGAACATGGAGATCATCTCCATTCCGCTGAAGGGCGCGCTTGCCCATAAGGACAGCACGGGCACCGACGGCATCATCTATAGCGGCGATGTACAGATCATGGGCGCCGGCACCGGCATTACCCATTCAGAATACAATGCTTCGCATTACGATCCCGTCAATTTCCTGCAGATCTGGATCTTTCCGAGACAGAACGGTGGGAAGCCACGTCATGAACAGAAGACATTCGATGCCGCTGCGCGTGCCGGTCACTGGCAGGTGATCGTCAGTCCGCGGGCGGAAGACGGGGCGCTTCGGATCAATCAGGATGCGCGACTGGCGTTGGCCCGGGTCGGTGCCGGGGAGACGCTGGAGTATAGGACCGTATTCCCCGGGAATGGGATCTATCTTTTTGTAGTTTACGGAGAAATAGAGGCGGCGGGTCAGGCGCTGCAGCAACGCGATGGGCTGGCCATTAGCGGAGTCGATGTGGTTGCGCTTCGTGCAGTATCGGGCGCGGAGGTGCTGGCGATAGAGGTGCCGCTATTCGGTTAGTTAAAGATCCACAGACATACCGGTTTTCGCGAATGATCTATCAGGGGTTGCAGGTTGTTCAGAAACCGCGGCGACACCATCGGACAGCCCAGGCTGTTGCAGATGGGGGTGGGGTAAGTCTCTTCGAAAGGCACCGCACCATAACTATGTAAGACGATATTCCGGTTGAATGCCTGGTCATTGGTGCTGTCCAATCCATACAATTTATATGCGAGTCCAAATTGTCCCTTGTAGGGATAACCGATGCGGTATCTTCCGAGCGCGGTACAGTTGCTTCCTTCGGCGTTGGAGAATTCGGGCGTCGGACTAAAGTTCCTGCGGCCGCATCCATGCGCGACGATGCCTGCCAGCAGGATGGAATCGCTGTGCAGGTCATAAACGAAAAAACGGTTCTTGCCGGAAGGAAGACGCATATCGACGAGAAAACAAATGCCGTCGTTGAAGCCGTGGCGAAGGAGAAAGGCTTTTTGC
>DASYSV010000112.1:0-10968 GCA_036010185.1 Puia sp. | reverse complement strand
AGGTTGAGGTCGCGGGTTCGAGCCTCGTCTTCCGCTCCAGATCGGACGAAGTCTGATGAGTGAATTATGGTCGAAAATCCATCCGCATCACGCTGATGGATTTTTTATTTATATCTTTAGTAAGCCGATGCACCCGGGTGGCGGAACAGGTAGACGCGCAGGACTTAAAATCCTGTTGCCCGCAACGGCAGTACGGGTTCGATTCCCGTCCCGGGTACTTCGAAGGTCATCATGAGAATGAGGGCCTTTTTTGTTTTAGATGATTCCCGCGTCGCGGCCGCGGGCGACGGCTTCCAGCTGCGAATGAACCTGCATTTTCTGATAGATATTCTTGATATGACTGCGGACAGTGTCCACGGAGATGAACAAACGCGCGGAAATAGCCTTATAACCGGTGCCCTGCGCAAGCGCCGAAAGGATCTCGGTTTCGCGGGTCGTCAGCTGGTAATCGTTGCCGGCGGAGGAAGGATATTTATGCATGCTGGCAATGACCATACGCGCGACATTTGGGCTCATCGGCGCGCCGCCGGATAATGCCTCGCGGATGGAGTCGATGAGATGGTCGGAAAGATGTTTCTTGAGGAGATAACCGGAGGCTCCCGCGAATACGGCCTCCAGCACATTCGTCTGGTCGTCGAACACAGTCAGCATGATTATCGGCGTCTGACGATCGAAGGTCCGGATCTTTTTAACGGCGTCGATGCCGCTGACCCCGCCGGGCATATCGATATCCATGAGGATGACTTCCGGCTTCAGGTCTCTGACGTGTCGATCCGCTTGCAGGGCATTGGGGAAACTACCCAGCAAAACGAATGAATTTGAATCGGCCAGCAATTGTGCGATGCTTTCGCGGAGGGACTGGTTGTCCTCGAATATGACTATGCCTGTCTGCATGATTTCCTTTTACAAATTCGGGAAAAAAAAACCGCGATGCATCCCTCAATCATGTGATCTTACCCGAAGGGTTATAGTCGTGCCTTTGCCGGGTGCAGTAGCAATGCTGAGATTGCCGCCGATCTGGCTTGCACGCTCTTCCATATTCTTCAGACCGTTGCCGAATTTCACTTCTTCCTTGTCGAAACCGATGCCGTCATCGCCGATATTCACTTCCACCTGCCGGTCGTTTACGGCAACGGTGATCACCACTTTCGAACACCCGCTATATTTCGCCGCATTGTTAACGGCTTCCTTGAAGATGAGATAGAGATCTCTCCGGGTCTGCAGCCCCAGCCTGGTCCCCTGGAAATCGCCTTCCTGTTGAAAGACGTATTCGATATTCAGCGGGTCGAGGATATCGGCGGCGAACTCGCGCATTTTGAAGATCACCTTCTCGAGCGTGTCGTTGGCAGGGTTGATCGTCCATACGATGTCGCTCATGTTTTCAAGGATCTGTCCGGAGTGTTCATGGATCTTTTTCATACGATCGGTCATTTTGGGACCGTCGCTGCTATTGGTCAGGGCCACCCTGCTGATGATGTGGATGCTGGACAGCGCCGAACCCATGTCGTCGTGAAGATCGCGCGCGATATGATTTCGCATCTTCTCCATCTCGATCAGCTGTCTTGCCCTGGAGGCGGCCCGGTACCTCCCGATGAGCAGCAGGCCGATCAGGACCAGCAGGATGACCACTACGATCGCTCCGCGCTGGAACACCCGTTGCCGTTCGAGTATCGCGAGATTGAGAGCTTTTTCTTCCTTCAGCAGCGATATCTCCTTTTCCTTCTTATCCGCCTCGTACTGCGCCTGCAGTTGCGCCGTCTTCTCATTCACCGCCCTCAGATCGAGAAAGTCCTGCAAAGAGTCTTTGATGGCCAGCCAGTGATAGGCCTTATGCCAGTCTCCTTTCGCCTCGAAAAGATTGGACAGCTGTTCGGCCACGTCATGGGTATAGTTGGTCATCTTGAGGCTGTCATTAATCCTATAGCTCAATAAAAGGTAGGTCTCCGCATCCCGGTAGTTCCGCATACGCGTAAGCGTCTTACCTACGTTCATCGCCTCATAGGCCATATCGGCGTCGTTGTGGTTGGCGAGGAAAAGCCGGTATGCCCCGCCATAGCTGTCCATGGCCTTGTCATAGTGGGAAAGCGCGAAGTACGCATCCCCATAGTGTTCCATCAGCATTCCTTTTTCATACCCGCGCAGGGCCCCGACCAGCGGCAGGCAATCCTGCAGCAACGCGAGACTGCTGTCCGGCTTGTCCATACCCATATAGACGGCGCTGAGGCTCGAGGCGGCACCGAAAAAATGGATGGTATCATGAAGCTGCCGGTACATCGACATACTCTGCCTGAAATGAGGAATGGCCATGGCATATTGCCCCTGTTCTCGATAGAGAATACCCATCTGACGGTGCACTTCGGCCTTGGTAGGCTCGCTATTCAATTTTTGTGCGAGCGAATCAGCCAGGATAAGGTATCGAACGCTGTTGGCGAACTCGCTGTGTTGGGAGTAGGCAAGTCCCAGGTTGATGTACACATGCATTTCGTCCATCGGGTTGTGCAGCTCGTGGAATAACTGTGCGGCCTTTTTTAGATCGGGGAAGCTCTTGCTATAGTCTCCCTTGTGCAGCCAGGCCCATCCCCGTGTGTGATAAGCTACGGCAGCCAGCGCCTGGTCTCCCCCTTTTTGAGCCGATGCCAGCTGTGTTTCGGAAAGTTTCAGCGCCGAGTCAGGGTATTGCGAAATGAGGCGGAAAGTAGCGTGCGCTTCAGCCAGCGCTGCGGAGTCATTGGGTTTCTGCGCCCTGCCCGGTTCGACAAGGAAGAGGAGACTTATCGTCGCGGCAATCAGAACCTGTAGGCGCATGGGAGGGAGGAAAATTAGCCTACACAAGATAAGGTAAATCGTGGGGTAAGGCGGTAAAATCGCCGGGGCGGGATCACGCGATGGAGCAGCGGGGCGGGGCGCGCGGCAGAGTTACCGTATTTCCAGCAGGATACAACGGGAATGGTCGCCCCGGATATCGATGCGGGTGCCGGGAGGAAAATAGACATAACCCTCGGGTTGACGGATCTCCGTGCGGGCCGGAGTCGAGGCGGTAGTCGTACCCGACAGGCCAATGAGGAGACGGGCGCAGGAGGTGGCAGGGAGCCGGCAGGACCCGCCGGCGGGAGGCTCGAGGTAGTAGGCTTCGACTGACGGTTGTTTCCATTGGAGCATTAGACCGGGTTGCGGGGAGATAGGGCAGGGGGCGCCGGCGGCATGGGTCTTCACCAGCTCGACCACATAAAAATGGAAAACGTTCCTGCTCTCGTTCCAGACGATGTGGTTGACGGGTTTGTCGCCATAACCGGCATACTTCAGGTCTCCCGGGCGCACATGGGTGACCACCGGCGGCTCGCCGGGCTTTTGGATCGCGAAAGTTGACAGTGAAAGAAATACCACCACGGAATTCGCCGCATGCAGATGCACGGGGGTCGTATCGCGGGCGGGGATATGTCCGTCAAGGATGCGGATATAGTCGTTCTGCAGCAGGACGCGATGGTGCTTTTCCGCGGCGACGGGCAGCTGGGCATAGGCGGGGGCATGCAAGGTGATCGCGGACAGTAGACAGAGGATGCCGATCTTCATACAAATGCTTTAGCCATGTAAAATAAGGCGACCGGGATGACAAATGCTACCATCCCGGCTGAACTATGCCGGTAAACGCCGGGGTCACGGCGGCAATGCGGGCTGGTTATAAAGCCTTTCACGTCGCAGGCTTTCTCACGGATATAAACCCTATCGCCGCCCCTATGAATGCGAGGCATGCTGCCAATCGAAGGATCTTTTGGTAGGTGCTTATGAATCCGTCGCGATAGGCGGCTGCCACCGCCGGTCGATCCTTTTTGGGAACTGTGTCCGGTACATGAGCATTGCCGAGGTCGGTGGTCTGCGCGAGAACGATCTCTTTTGTTGCGGGGGCTAATCCCCATCTGTCGATCCGCTGATGAAGCGTCCCGGTGAAGAACAATATGGCCAGTGCGCCGAAGATGGCATTGGCGAAAACATTCGCGATCCTGGTCATGGCGTTGTTGACGCCGGAGGCCAGTCCTGATTGTATGTCGCTGACCGAGCGCATGACCGTCGTCGTCAGTGGTGCAACGGTAAGGGACATTCCAAGTCCGAGGACCAGTACACCGGGAAAATAGGTTGTCCAGTAATGGGTCGGTCCCCGGGTTTGTCCTATCAGGGAAAGCAGCAGTAAACCGGCGCCGGCCGTCGCCGGACCCACCGTAAGGAATATTCGGGGCCCGATGCGATCGGAGAGGGTTCCTGCCGGTCGCGCCAGCAAAACCATCAAAATAGTAAACGGCAGGAAGGTCATCCCGGACTCCAGCTGGTTATAACCTTGCATCTGAATGAAGTTGAGCGAAAGAAAAAGCATGCCGGCGCCCAATCCGGCATAGAGAAAAAAGGACAGTCCGTTGACGCCGGCAAAAACGGGATTGGCGAAAAGCGATAAGGGCATCATCGGATGTTTGCTGCGGCGCTCGGTGATAACGAACAGGACCAGCAGGACCAACCCCACGATCAGGGACCCGCGGACTATCCAATGATGGAAACCCAGCGCCGGGATGCGGAGAAAGCCGAAGGTGAGTGCCGCGAGTCCGAGGGCTATGGATATGGCTCCGGGGATGTCGATGCCGGAATCAGCGGCTTTTTCGATGGGGGGCTCCTCTACCTTCCGCCAGAGGACCAGCAGCGTTGCGATACCGATGGGGACGTTGATAAAGAAGATATACCGCCATAGCCCGGCATCCGCGAGCGTCCCGCCGAGGATAGGCCCTCCCATGGTGACTACGGTTGTTATGGCGGACCAGGTGCCGATGGCCTTACCTTTTTCTTTTTCTTCGATGGAAGAAGAGATCAGCGCGAGACTACCGGGGATCATCAATGCCCCACCCAGGCCCTGCAGGACCCGGAATAGGATGAGTTGACCCGTATGCGGCGCCAGGCCGCAGGCAGCGCTTCCCGTAACAAAGACGGCGATACCAGTCATGAATACCTTTTTCCGGCCCAGCCGGTCTCCCAGCGAGCCGCCGACGAGGATCAGCGAGGCCAGCATCAGCAGGTAGGCATTCAATATCCAGAATAGATCGGCGCCGGTGGCATGAAGGCTTTTTTGCAGCGATGGCAGCACGACGTTGAGCGCGGTCGAGTCGATGAAGGCCATGGAGGAGGCCAGGATCGCAGAAGTCATGATCCATTTGCCCGCGAGTGTTCGGATGGATACCGATGCCATGACCTAAAGATAACGAAAGGGGGTGGTTCAGCGGCGGGGGCGTCATGGGTCGGGGCGCTCCATCAATTCTCGAGGAATCCAAAATCGACTACCCGTCTCAGGTACTGTTTGTCGCGGATGACCCAGGTGTATTCGGTGCCTTTATTGTCGATATTGAGCATGTAGATATAGAAGGTGTGCTTGTCGCCCGACAGGAATACGCCGTTTCGGGACCTGGTAGCGCCATTCTCACGGAAGCTGAACTTGGGATCGTAGAGATCGAAATATGCAGTGGAAGGGATGGGGACGGTATCCGTACCTACCACAACGGTTATCGATTCGATGGTGGTATGCGGGTTCTGACCATAGACGCCGCCGTAATAGGGTTTGCCGTCGATGCGCAACAGATGACCTTCCTGCACCATGAGCTTGTGTTTGGCGGGCAGAAAGAAGCCAGTCCGGATGATGACCTGGATATTGTCATTCGCATATTTCATGAAATTCGAACCGTAGTCTACCACCGGCAGCGACGGCAATTGCGGTTTCCCGATGCTTTCATCCACCGCGGCGAGCGCGAAGCTGGCGACATCCGCCCGGATATCCTGCTCGTGTATTTTGGAGAAATTATCCTTTTTTTGACGAAAATCCGGGTAATCCAAATCCTGCGAACAAACTGATAACGCGCCCATTGACAGACACAGGCAAAGGAATATACGCATAGTGATCATTTATAGCCGTACTCGTAATCGACGCTTCCCAGCAACTCTTTCTGTTTGTTATAACAAAAGTCTTTTACTTTCAAGCCTTTTTCATTGTATTCGTAATACCATTTCTGGTAGAAGCTGTTTCCCTCCTCGGGGACGACCAGCATGGACTCCATCTTCCCGTTTTCCGCATATTCGAACATATTCACCGGCAGCAGCCGCTGTGCCTTCATGCTATACCGGACGATATCCGTAAGGCGACTGGACGCATCGTAGTAGTAATAGATCACCGGCATGGAAGAGCCATGACGGCTGGCATGCTCTTCGGCCACATTGCCCTTTTCATCCAGTACGAACCGTACATAGGTGGTGTCGACACCGTTGAAGACCTTTATCATCGACGAAGGCTTGTCCGGGTGCGTGGCATCATAAGTCCAGAGATGCATCTCGACATCCTTCAGCTGATTGTCCGTTTCTATGGAAGTATCCGTGATCGCCCGGATGCGCCCGCGGTCATCATACTGATAGACGGTTACGTTGCGGTAGGTATCGCTGGTATCGGTGTTTTTCAGGAGGCGTCCCTGGGATGAATAATCGGTGATGATCCAGGAGTCGGTCGTGCCCGACGTTTTGGTATGGGTGGTGATCTCAGAACAGTCGTCGGTCAGCTGCTTTTCGCCTACGAATCCCTCAGTGGGTTTGCCGTCGGCCTCAAAGCTGCTCAGGGTAATCGATTTGACATGATTATCCCGGTATGATTGCCAGTGGGCGGTGTTCTCCCGGGTGGCGATCAGGTCCTTGTAGAAATATTGGGCTTTACTTGCCTGCGTAATTACGCACAACAGCAGGCATCCGATAGGTAGCTTGATCATATCAATCATATCAAAGGAACGAAAAAATCCTTTTTTTAATACACGAAACTGCCCCGGACGGCTTATTTTAGGTGAAATTTTAACTGCTGTGTCCCATCTCAAGGAGCGTAAGGAGAAAAATTGCCTGAATTGCCAGGCCCAGCTGGTCGGCCGATACTGTCATGTCTGCGGCCAGGAGAACCTGGAACCCAGGGAGACGGTCTGGCACCTGGTATCCCATTTCTTCAACGATATCACCCATTTCGACGGGAAATTCTTCGCTACCGTCAAATATCTGCTTCGCAAGCCGGGATTCCTTTCCCACGAATATTCGAAGGGGAGACGGATGGCTTATTTGAATCCGATCCGGATGTATGTGTTCACCTCGGCCATTTTTTTCATTATCCTGTATTCCCTGACCAGGCCGGGAGATATGATGCACGTCACCACGACAAAGGATAAGCCCGTAGGGATCGCCGAATTGCAGGCACAGGAGGCTCGCCGGCAGAAAAGGCTGGCCTCTGCGGATGATGCCGATGACCGGGAAGAGCTGCGCAGCAATATTCAAAAAGGCGCCATCGAGATCGCCGCGATCAAAAAGACCTATGGGGATACGACCACGCGGAAATTTACCGAAGACGAATTGACCGGCATACTCGTTCAGGCTTATATCGACTCGGCATCAGTCGCCGAAGGGCTCAGGTCTGCCGATAGCACCCGATTTAAAAATGCCGTCAAACATATCTCCAATCCGATCGGGACTACCAATATCTTCGGATGGAGCGGTGACTATACCAGCGTGGAAGACTATGACTCCGTACAACGCGCGTTACCCGACAGTGCGCGCGACGGCTGGTTCAAACACCTCATGATGCGCAGGGGGGTGGTCATCGCCCAGGAATGGCACGAGGACTCGCGTCTCTTCAAAGAACATTTGGGTGAGAACGTCCTTCATTCCTTCCCCAAGATACTGTTCGTTTCCCTGCCGATATTCGCGCTCATCCTGAACATGCTCTATTTCCGTCATAAGCAGTATTATTATGTGAACCATGGCATCTTCACGATCCATGTTTATTGCGCGACCTTTATCCTGATGCTGGCAGGCATGCTCATCAATCAATTGGACAAGGCGCTCGGCGTACATTGGGTCCATGTGGTCTGCGACCTGCTTGTCTTCGGAATTTTTCTCTATGCGATGATCTACCTGTATAAGGCGATGCGCGGCTTTTATAAACAGGGGAGGGGTAAGACTTTTCTGAAATATTTCATCACCTTTGTTACCGCGAGTGTTATTAATTTGATCCTGCTGTTCATCTTCCTGCTCATCACCCTCTTTTCGGTATAGCGGCAGATACGGCAAAAATGAGTTGAAAAATGAACGAGAATCAGAAGGCCTTCCAGCGATTGGTGGAGATCATGGACGATCTGCGTGAGAAATGTCCCTGGGACCGGAAACAGACCATTGCAACCCTGCGTCCGCTAACTATCGAGGAGCTATATGAGCTGGCAGATGCCGTCACGGAGGAGGACTGGAAGGGTATAAAAGAGGAATTGGGGGACCTGTTGCTTCACATCGTTTTTTATGCGCGGATCGGGAAGGAGCAGGGAAAATTCACGCTCGACGAGATGATCAACGGCATTTGTGACAAACTTATCAGCCGGCATCCCCATATCTATGGCGACACTAACAGCCACCCGGGGCTGGTAGAGGTCAGAAATGAAGAGGATGTCAAACGCAACTGGGAGCAGCTAAAGCTCAGGGAGGGTAAGAAATCCACCCTGAGCGGCGTGCCCGTATCGTTGCCCGCCACCGTAAAGGCAACCCGGCTGCAGGAAAAAGCCGGGAAAGTAGGTTTCGAATGGGAGCAGACCGAGCAGGTATGGGAGAAGGTAAAAGAGGAGATGGACGAGCTGCAGGAAGCCGTCGCCAGCCGCGATCCCGATAAAATAGCCGAAGAATTCGGCGATCTTAGCTTTTCTTTGATCAATTATGCACGATTTTTGCAGATAGACGCGGAGAATTCCCTGGAACGTACGAATAAGAAATTCATCGATCGATTTACCCGCATGGAGGAAGTGGCCCGCTCCAGGGGCCTGTCGCTGGCCGATATGAGCCTGGCGGAGATGGATGAGATCTGGAACGACATAAAGAAGGCGGGATCCGCGCCTAAACAATAACGCGCCTAAACAATAAAAAAAACGAAGGAGGCGATTGAAGTCCTTTTTTATCGATATTTTTCGCAGGAACATCTACCTCCTGCTAACCGCTGCAGGCCTATTCATCAGCGGGTACCTGCTCAATCTTTATTTTAGCAGCGATGCGTCGGTCGGCTTCCTCCGGGGCAATATCCAGTCCTTTCTCCGGGACAGACAGGTCGATTTCGATAAGGTGACCCGGGATACCGCATTGCTTTCCCGTCTCGCGGGTCAGTCCTATTCACCGCCGCAGCTGAAATCCTTTATCGACAGGAAGTACGGTATCTTCCTGTATACGCTGGACTCCATCGGCGAACCGGCGACCCTGCGTTTCTGGAACGATCAGCGGTCGGAACCCACCTCCGAAATGCTTTACGGGCCGGACAGCAGCGCCTTCCTGGACCTCCCAAACGGTGAATACGAATATGTCCGCCGTAACGTGACGACCGCCAGAAAGGAACATATGATCGCCATAGCGCTGATCCCTGTGCGCTGGCAGTATTATATTTCCAATCCCAATCTGACGCCTGAATTCGTCGACATCCCCTCTGCCGAAGAGCGCGTCATGATCGTCTCCAATCCGACCGAATTCCCTGTCCGGGACAACTCCGGAAGGGTCATATTCTATCTGCAGAAAAGACCGGGGTATCACGCTCCCGCGCATAACTGGCCGATCCCCATGGTGATCCTGCTGGCCACACTCCTGCTACTCATCATCATCCATAATATTGCACATTCCATCCGGGAAAGATGGGGGCCGGCACTGGGCATCGGGTTCCTTATCACCGTCATCCTGCTGATGCGCGCCATGATCTATATCTCCCCGGAAATGCTCAATCTCCGGCAATTCGAGCTGTTCGATCCCCGGATCTATGGATCGAGCGTCATCCTGAGCTCGCTGGGAGACCTCGTCATTAACGCCTTCCTGTTCTGCTGGATCATCCTCTTTATCCGCCGCGAGCTTAGCGATTATACCATTCCCCAGTCCATCCAGCGATGGAAGAACTGGACCTGGATCGTCACCGGGCTGACATTACTGATCGTCACCACCTTCGAATTCGCCAATATCGTCCAGTCGCTGGTCACGGACGCGAAAATATCGTTCAACGTCACCAACTTCTTCAGCCTTTTGGACAACTACAGCTTTGTAGGGTTCATCGCGCTGGCGGCGCTGGCGCTGGGCTATTTCTTCCTGTCGCAGGTGCTTTTCCAGCTGATCGGTTACCTGATCCGCAGCCTGGGTATCGTCCTGTACATTCTGACGGCCACCATCGGACTACTCCTGCTGACCTTCATCCACGGGACCGAAACCGTCGAGCTGGACATTTTCGTTCTGGCCTGGCTGTTGGCCTATGTCTGGCTCATGCAGCGGCGCATCTTTTTCGACCTTCGGTTCCGGCTAAACGTCTCCGAGGTGCTGTTCTGGCTGTTCATCTTTTCAACGTCCATATCGGCCGTCATCCTGTTCGAGAACCGGAAGATAGAAGAAGGCGAGCGGAGACGCATGGCCGAGCGGCTGGCCGACCAGGCTAACCCGGAAAGCGAAAAGATGCTCAGTATCGTTTTCGGGTATATAGACAACGATTTCCTGGCATCCAATTTCGCCCGGTTCAGGCATTTTGAGGAGAATGCGGCGATCAAGGACAGTATGGTCAACCGCAGCCTTTCTATGTACCAGACGAAGTTCGACACCCGTATCTATACTTTTGACGGGAACGAGAAGCCGTTGTTTAACGATCCTCCCTTGTCCTTCGATACCCTGAATACGATTTTTACGGTCGCCGCCAGGAACACCGATCTGCCCGATCTCAAATACTATCTGCGGTCCTTCGACAAATACACCTACATCTACCGGAAGACGCTGCGCAACGATTCTACCGGAAAAATGGCGGGCTACCTGTTCATCCTGGCCGAGCCGAAGGAGTATAAGGGTACCGATGCGCTGGTGCCCGAACTGTTTCAGCAAAAGACCGCCTCGCTTCCGGAATATTATGCCATTTATAACAAACGCGAG
>DASYSV010000104.1:0-5200 GCA_036010185.1 Puia sp. | reverse complement strand
CGGTATTTGTTGCGGATTTTGTCGCGGACGCAATCGATATGATCGTTCAAAGACTTTACCTGAATGTTGCGGCCCTTTACCTGCTCGGCCTGCGGATCCCAATCCTTTTCGTTGATCTCTTCCTTCAGCGAAATTTCCGCAGCCTCGCCATCGACCCAAATGCGCGCATAGATATGCGCTTTCCCTTTTTTCTTCCTACCACGGCAGCCGCGTTTAAGGAATTCAATGCTGAAACTGTGCGACGTTCTCATACCCGTTTTTTTGACTTTGATAAATGATTCGTCCTTGCTCTTCGGAATTGTCAGTGTTAGGCGGTGGGAATCCAGTTGTCGAATCGTATCAAAAAAGCTCAAAAGAATTGAGCTAATCGACCGTCAGGCAATGAATTGCGGGGAAAGTAGTGAACACAAATCTTGTACCGGATTTGTTCACCAGAAATTTGCCTTTTTATGCTACTTTTTGATGCCCTGGGCATGAAAAAAGCCTGTAAATAGTGAATACTTACAGGCTTTGATCGATTTTGATCTGTCTTATTGTCGGGACGACTGGATTCGAACCAGCGACCCCTTGCACCCCATGCAAGTGCGCTACCGGGCTGCGCTACGTCCCGAAAACCGCCCTGCCCGATGAGGATCAGGAGGTTTCGTGGGGTGCAAAGGTAGGGAAAAGCGGTTTTGCCGCCGAAAAACCCTTAACTTTTTTTTGATGTCTCCTTTTTCAAATAATTGGCTTAATAGTTGCCTTACAGCAGCAACTCCAATAACTCTTCAACCGTATAGTTCTATGCGGTAAAACCTCCCCCAAACGTAGCAACCGATCCACATCCCTGCGAGAAACTTTACGCGAGCGAAAGCCTGGCGTTAGCCTAACCACTTTGCCTAACAAATTCTGCATTCAATGAAAAGATTCCTCTTAGCGGGGATACTATTGCCACTGTTTGCCCATGCCCAATGGAATGTGAACTTATACGGAGGTTTTTCCAACTACATCGGCGATCTGCAATCCAGCCCCTACACGACAAAGCAATCCAACGGCTCCTTCGGAGCCGGGATACAATATGATCTCAGCAGTCATATTTCGCTGCTTTCCAATCTTACTTACGGACGCATCTCGGCGGCGGACGGCTACAGCAACCAGGCCGATCTGCGGGCGCGCAATCTGAATTTCGAATCGGTGATCAAGGAATGGAATGTGCTTGCCGAATACAACCTGCTCGATCTGAATGAACACCGGTTTACGCCCTATATCTTCGCGGGCCTGGCGATCTTCCATTTCGATCCCTATGCGTATGATACCACCGGTCGCATGGTCTATCTGAAGCCATTGAGTACGGAAGGGGAGGGCCTACCTCAGTATGCCAGCCGGAAACCCTATGCACTCACCCAACTGGCGATCCCCTTCGGCGGGGGTATCAAGTTCAGGATCAACGACCGGGTGGTGCTTGCCTATGAGATAGGTATGCGAAAGACATTCACCGATTATCTCGACGATGTCAGCACCAGATATGTCGATCAGGGCACGCTGCTGGCGGCAAAGGGGCCGGAAGCCGTCGAAATGGCCTGGCGCGGCAATGAGATAAAGAACGGCGGGCCGTATCCTCCCGACGGAACCATCCGCGGAGGCGCCAAGCGCAAGGACTGGTACTATATGTCCGGGATACGGGTGACCATCGCCCTTAATAATCCCTATAATCCGTCTTCGCACAGGCGACATAGCGCCATCATGGATTGTCCTAAAAAAGTTTATTGAGAGGAGAACGGGCCACCGCCAAAGCCGACCAAAAGCCGACGGAGGAGGCTTTGTCCGATAGGACAGACATAATATCTTGGCCGGGATTCGCTAATTTTCAGACAGCGAATCCCCGGCACATAGTATATTTACGTCATGGCGTACAGGAATCAACAGGATTTCATACAGGCATTGGAGAAAGCAGGGGAATTGGTTCGGATCAGCGCGTTTGTCGACCCGAAACTGGAGATGGCGGAGATCACCGACAGGATCAGTAAGAGCGGTAAGGGCGGCAAAGCCCTGTTGTTCGAGAACAACGGCACGGATTTCCCGGTATTGATGAACGCCTATGGCAGCGAGCGACGCATGTGCATGGCGCTGGGCGTTTCGGGTCTCGACGATGTCACCCGCGAGATCGAAGGGTTGTTCAAATTACTTTCCTCCCCCAAAGAAGGTTTACTGGATAAGCTGAAACTGCTGCCCAAACTGAGCCAGTTCGCCGGATGGATGCCCGTCGTTAAGAGCGGACGCGGCGAATGCCAGGAGGTCATCCTCCCCAACCCGGATATTTCCAGGCTGCCCGTGATCACCTGCTGGCCGAAAGACGGCGGACCCTTCGTCACTCTTCCCATCATTCACACCAAAGACCCAACGACCGGCATCCGTAATGTCGGGATGTATCGCATGCAGGTCTTCGGCCCGACGCTGACCGGCATGCACTGGCATAAACACAAGGTCAGTGCCCGGCACTTCTCCGAATATAAAAAGACGGGAAGGAAGATGCCCGTAGCCGTAGCGCTCGGCGGCGATCCCGTTTACGCTTACAGCGCTACCGCTCCCTTACCGGAAAATGTCGATGAATACATGCTGGCTGGTTTCCTTCGCAAGAAAAAGGTCCAGCTGGTATCCTGTATTACTCAGCCAGGTATCGAAGTCCCGGCAGACGCCGATTTTGTCATCGAGGGGTATGTCGATCCGACAGAAGAGCTCATCTGGGAAGGGCCCTTCGGCGACCACACCGGCTACTATTCTCTGCCGGACTGGTATCCGCGTTTTCACATCACCGCCATCACCCATCGTAAGAATGCCGTCTATCCGGCCACCATCGTCGGTATCCCGCCACAGGAAGACGCCTGGCTGGGAAAAGCGACCGAACGCATCTTCCTTGCTCCGATAAAGATGACGCTCGTACCGGAGATCGTAGATATGGATATGCCCGTGGAAGGCGTTTTTCACAACCTCGTCATAGCGCAGATAAAAAAAGAATATGCCGGTCAGGGTCAAAAAGTGATGAATGCCATGTGGGGCGCTGGCCAGATGATGTTCAACAAGATACTGGTGCTTGCGGATGAGACGGCAAACATTCGCGATTATGCGCAGCTTGCGAGAAAGGTATTCGCCAATCTGAATCCCGCGACGGATATCTATTTCTCGCAGGGCCCGATGGATGTGCTGGATCACAGTTGCAGCAAGCTGGGATTTGGGGGGAAGATGTGTATCGATGGTACACGCAAAATGGAGGAAGAAAAGGATACGGATCTCCATGAGGAGACAGCCGGCGATGATGTCACCGAGTCGCTATTCATGGATCGCTGGCCGGAGATCACAGCCGTCAATCTGTCGCTGCTTCAACAGCAACTACCCTGTCTGATCCTTTCGGTGCGAAAAGACAGGCCGGGCCATATCCGCGAGCTTCACAATGCCATCCGCGCGCTGGATGCCGTGGAGGGCACTAAATTGATCCTTTATGTCGAGCATACGGTAGATGCCAGGGATCTGCCGGTGGCGTTATGGCGGTTGTGCAATAACCTTGATCCGCGGCGGGATCATATTCTGAGCGAACGGGCATCCAATAAGATCGCATGTATGGGACTGGACGGCACCCGCAAGACACGCGAGCTGGACAATTTTCAACGGGACTGGCCGAATATCATCGTCGCGGACGACACGACCATCGAAAATGTCGACAGGAAATGGGAGGAGCTGGGGCTGGGCCCCCTGATTGCTTCTCCATCGCTAAAATTCAGGGATCAATTATACGGCGGGGAGGCCGTAGTATCATGATGCGGAAAATTTACTTACTGTTTGCAGGAACACTGATCGCTTTACTGGGTATTGCCCAGACGCCTCACTCCCTGCTCTGGCGCATTTCGGGGAAGAACATTATGCGTCCTTCCTATCTCTTCGGCACGATGCATGTCCTTTGCGCCGCGGACGCCCGGCTGAGCGACAGCCTCACAGCCGCGATAAAGAATTGCGACGAGATCTGGTTCGAGATCGACCTCAGCGACATGGCCGGCATGTTGGGTTCGATGCAATACATGCAAATGAATGACAGCAAGCGGTTGTCCGATCTGCTGAAACCCGATGACTATGCCCGGGTAAAAGCATATTTCGCGAAACATATGGCTATGATGCCGTTCACCATGCTCGAACGTTTCAAACCGATGCTGATCAGCGCGCTCATCGAACAACAGGAGCTGGATTGTGAGACCACGGACGGAATGGAGCTGAGGATCATGAAGGAGTCGAAGACCTGGCACAAACCCATCAACGGGCTGGAGACCGCGGAGTTCCAGGCGAGTCTTTTCGACAGCATTCCATATGAAGAGCAGGCCAGGGAGCTGGTTAAATCCATCGACAGCAGTGACCAGAACAAAAAAATGACCCAACAGCTGGTGCGTCTCTACAACCAGCAGGACCTGGACGGCATCGATTCGTTGAGCCAGCAGGACGATCAGGAGATGAGTGCCTACATGGACCTGTTGCTCTATGGCCGCAACCGCAAATGGGCGAAGAAGCTGGACGGAATGCTGCGGAAAAAATCGATGCTGATCGCCGTAGGCGCCGCGCATCTGCCGGGCAAAGGCGGTGTGATCGCCCTGCTGCGAAAAGAGGGATATACGGTCGAGCCCGTACAGAACCAGCTGACGAACGGACAAGTGGCTGATGTTGCCCGTCCCGCACGCTAGCTTCCGGTATAGCCGGCGTCATGAGTTACACCCTTTCAAACGCATTGAAGAAGAAATCCCCTTCGATCCGGGCATTTTCATCGCTGTCGCTGCCATGAACGGCATTTTCTCCTACCGATGCCGCATACAGCTTGCGGATCGTGCCCTCGTCAGCCTTGGCGGGGTCGGTTGCGCCGATCAGCTTGCGGAAATCGGCTACGGCATTGTCTTTCTCCAGGATGGCCGCCACGATGGGGCCGCTGCTCATGAATTCGACCAGCTCGTCGTAAAAAGGCCGGGCTTTATGGACGGCATAGAATTCACCGGCCGTCTCTTTGGACAGACGGGTCAGTTTCATGGCTACGATGCGAAAGCCGCTTTTAAGGATCTTATCGATGATGGCGCCGGAGTGTCCTTTGGAAAAGGCGTCCGGTTTGATCATTGTGAATGTGCGATTGCTCATATTCCTTTCTTTTTGACTGGTGAAAGTATCTTTTTTGGGGGGCAAAGCTAGGTAATGT
>DASYSV010000103.1:0-14820 GCA_036010185.1 Puia sp. | reverse complement strand
GATTCCGCGCCCGAACCAGCAGCGCAAAACCACTTACTCCGCAGCGCCGAGCCTGCGCAAGGACCTCCTCCAAGGAAGTGAAGGTGGAGGCAGGCAGAACGCTAACAAAACCATCTGGCATTAAAGCGATCCCCGCAACCTGGTTACAGAAGCGTTCCACCTGGTCAATATTGTTTAGCGATTTAAAATTCAGGGCTACTTCATTGGAGATTCCGGTCTCTCCAATCCAGACATGCGCCAGTTCATGCACCAGTGTAAATAGCTGCGCAGTATCCCAATCATCCGTATTGATGAAAATGAGTGGCGCCATCGGATCGGCTATTGCGAAACCTTGAAATTCTTCACTATCCAGCGTCAGGTGGGAGTTCAGGTAACTGGTCCTTGAAATATAGATGCCTTTCAATTCTGCTTTAGTTAGCCATTCTTTTAGCGGGTTGGCATAGTTCGGAGGGTGAATATCCAACTCTTTCAAGATATCGGCGGCCACCTTTGCAGGACTATGCCGGAGCGTAAACCGTCCGACAAAGGGCACTGGCGCTTCGCCTTGCTCGCGATTCCATTCGCTAGCCCAAGTCTGTTTCACACGCAGGTCCCTGATCAAAAACTCGGTCGCTGTGGTAAAGGGAATCGCGCTCCTTCGTCTAAAGTCTTTTAATGGGGTCCAATCCCTGGGTGGCGCGGGCAACATGAACAACGCAAATGGCCGGCGGTAGGCTTCGGCCAGCAATCTGGCCTGGCGGATCGTAGGACGATCATGGCCGGATTCCCAATCGACAACTTGTTGCGCGCTCACGCTGGCCTTCCCCGCAGCCTGCTCTACAGTCATCCGGGCAGTCTCACGGGACCACTTCAACACAGCCGGGGTTACAAAGGCCTTCTCTCCCATATCAACCTAAAGATAATCATCCTTCCAAGAACGAGCAATCAAATTTGCCAGGATCGCGGCAGCAAGGCCAAAGTCGCAATGAAAAATGATATTCGCCAGAATATTTAATTTCAAGAGGCTCCTCAAATCATCCTTCACCTGGGAAGCCCAGGGTTCCTGTCAAATGGCGCCGGCATTCGTATCTGCATACTAACCATTGGTTCTTCTGGCCGCGATGGTCGTACACAACCGGGAGAAACACGCATTTGAGTTAAACTAGCCACCTGCATCCGCGGACGTCCTTTTCTATAACGTATTATAATTCCTGAACGCCCCTTCGCTCCCCGCCTCCAGCAACCTTACCCCCTCACCATCCAGCAGCGACCGAAGCCGGACGTCGATCGCACGACCCTCCTTCACCGCCTCATATCTCGGACGCAACAACACCGATGTATAAATCGCGCACAACGGTTGCAAACCGTCCGCATCCCGATAAGCATAGGCATTGGCCTCTTCCGCAAGATACTTCCCGATCAGGCCCGACAACGTTTCCGCATCGAGGTCCTGAAGATCGCAGGCCAGCAACAACAGATCGGATCCGGGATACGCGGCATGGACGGTCAATAACCCTTCCAACGGCCCCGCGAGACCCAGCCTGTCCACTACCAGCCTCTGCCCGGGCAAATGCGCCGAATAAGTCTCGTACTGACCTTTATTGATGGAATAGACGACCGGTAGACCCCATGGCCCCAGCTTTCCCGCCATATGCAGCGCCCATGGAACCCCATCGGCAAGCAACAATCCCTTATCCCTGCCCATCCTCCGGCTCTCACCCCCGCAGAGGATCACGCCAAGCAGATCAGCGATGCGCCCATCCTTCGACCGCCCGGGCGCGTCAGCGTTCGCTTTCATAAATGTGTTTGGAAACATCGCCGGTCACGGCATGACAATTACAATTATTGCCCCATTCCTTGCCGCCGTCGGCATAGTGCTCGCATTTCCAGATCGGCGCCTCATGTTTGATCCGGTCGATAATATAACGGTTGGCCGCATACGCCTCGCTCCGGTGCGCGGAGGCGGTGATCACCACGACGGCCGTATCGCCGACGTCCACCCTCCCTGTCCGGTGTTGCGCCAGCGCAATATGAAGCTCCCAGCGCTCTTTCGCAGTAGCGAGTATCTCCCCGATCATCTTTTCCGCCAGCGGCGCATACGCCTCGTATTCCAGGAACCCTACCGCCCGGCCATGATTGCTATCCCGCACTTCGCCGCTGAATAATACGACGCCGCCTGCGCCCGGATGATGCGCCTGTGCCAGCATTCCGGCCATATCGATCGGTCCGGCGCTCAGCGCGCCGACCCGTCCGGCCTCCTCACCCCCGGGCCTGCCAGCCGCTACTCGTTCGCCCCCCTCCCCGGCGCCCCTATCCCCCGCTAGCCGGCGGGATGATGACGATGGTGTCATGCTCATTCAATTTAAATTCATTGTCGATAAATCCTTCTTCCACGGCAAACCGGCAGGAGGATAGCATCTTCTCCGCCTTATCGTTAATGGCCAGCAACAACACCTTCAGCTCGTCCGTATTCCGGGCGAAACTTTCGATCTCGAATTCCGGCTGAAAGTAATCTTTCAACCCGGCGTATACGTGAATTTTCATTTTCGAACTTCTCTTACCCGCCGATCCTTAACATACTCAGATCACTACCCACAAAACGCAGGGCCTGTTTCTGCGACAGTGCCCGCTGCAGCTTGTCCCTCCATTCGTCGTCGCCTTCATCGACACCCAGCCCGATGGGGTGGTTGCTGCTCAAACACCCATAGATCTTCCCGCTGCTGTCCAGCCGGAGCCGATCGCAATCGCGGCAGAACGGCTCGCTCTCATTGGCGATGATGCCGAAGACATGCCCGTTTTCCGTCTTCCAATACCGCGCCGTGGCGCCTGCTGCCCTGGGCAATGGCTCGCAAGGATAACGCGCCCCGATCACCCGCAGGATCTCCTCCTGTGGAAAAAGATAGCGATCCGCATCGGCATGCAGATGCCCCATCGCCATCACTTCCAGGAAACGGATCGGGATCCCGCGCGAAATGGCGAGATCCAGCAAAGGCAATATTTCGCTATCGTTGATCCCTTTCATTACGACCGCATTGAGCTTGACGGCCAGACCCGCCTGCAAGGCGGCATCGACGCCCTTGATGATCCTTACCGCAGACCGCCTCCTGCTGATCCGAAAGAACACCTCCTCATCGACGGCATCCAGCGAGACATTCAATGCTTCGAGACCGGCCTCTTTCAGCGACGCAGCCTGTCGCTCCAGCAAAAAACCATTGGTCGTCATCCGGACCGAGGCAATGCCGGCATCCCGGATACCCCGGATCAGCGCCGGCAGCTCCGGATATAGCAGGGGCTCCCCGCCCGTCAGCCGGACATGATCCAGTTCCAGCTGTCCATGCAGACGCCGGATGATGGCCAGCAGCTCGCCGACCGCCAGCGATCCGCCTGCAGGCGAAGCATTGGCCTGTTTCAGCTGGTCCTCACCCGCCACACAATAAACACAACCCAGATTGCAATGCTGCAACAGGCTTACCCGCAAGGTGCGGAACGTTCTTCCATAATCGTCTTTTATAGGAGCCATCATAATCATCCTAAAGTTACGACACTCGCGTCGAAATCCGCCTTCGGCGCTCCGCAAACGGGACAGACATAATCGGCCCCCAGCCGACCGAACGGTGTCCCGGGCAAAACAGCCTGATCCGGATCGCCATACTGCTCTTCATACAGTGTCAGACAATGACGACACTGAAAACCAGGCTCCTGCCTGGCGATGGCGCCGATACCCGTTCCCGGTTCCACCGCCAATATCGGGTCCCCGCTTTGCTGCTCGTAGAAGGCTTTGCACAACGATACCAAATAGGGAAAAAGGGTCTCCTTTTCGAGATCCTTGCGATAGAGGACCGACTCCCGGGCATGTGCGTCGAACTCTTCCGTATGCCATATCGAATAACGGTCCAGCACCTTGTGCTGACCGGATCTGGCCCCCTCCTGCAGCCGGATGACCACCGACCCCGCCAACCCCGAACCCTTTTGCGTCTTGATCGTAAAGCTAAGCCCCTCCGTCCGGACATCGTCCTGGTCCATCTGCCGGACGAGGTACCGCTTCAACCGCAAACCGTCCGGGCACAGATCCTCGATCTGCCAGTTCAGCTCGTTGGAAGCATGCCGGACATTCATACGGTATCTGCCCAGTACGAATTCCCAGCGTGACAGATCCGGGTCCCCGATATTTTTGATCAGCAGCGATTTCCAGGGCGTCGTATATAGCTGCCCGTTCTTCGTCTGCAAGGCCAGCAAACAAACATCTTTCAAAAAGGCCAGCGGGAATAACTCTTCCCGGCGGTAGATGCCCAACCAGCTTTTATTGCCCGCACGGTTGAAGCCCTCGTAGTAGGGTAGCTGGAAAGGCGGCAGCCGCATTTCCGGCAAAACCGGTCCCTCGCGAAAATTACCGGAGCCCCTAACGGCTTCATACATCTGCTGCCCGCGGCTACCTGCGGCGCTCCGGATTTCCCCGCCAGATCCATCCAGCAACACCTTCTCCATCGCCCGGCTGATCGCCGGGATATCCGGCGAATAGATACCCGTCGGCCACGTATACATCCGGTTTGTGCCCGGCTCCCGGACTACCAGATACCAATGATTGTTCACCGCGCTGCTGATAAAATTGAGATGCCCTGTCAGAAAGGGAACGAACGATTGACCGATATCGACGAGATTGACCTTCAGCCGCGGGCGGAAATCGAATCCTTCCAGGATATCCTTATAAAGTCCTTCGCTGACCCATTGCGATTGCGATTTTTCAAAAATGCCCTCCGTGACATAGCTGCTGATGATGTTCGGATAGCGCTCTTTCTCCGTCTCATAAAAGATGCCGGCAGCATCCAGTTCGCGCAGGAACGCCTCGCCATACCGATCGGCCACCTTGCAAAAAAGCTGCTGCCGGCCCCCCAGCTGCATGTCTTCGACCCTCGCCCTTTCCGCCGCCTCAGTGATGGCATACAGGTCCCCTGCGGCGACGATCCCACCGGGGAGATTAAGCTTGACGATATAATTCTTACGAAACATGTTCCTCCAGTATCCGTTTCACCTCCGGACGGCAGCTGCCACATCCGGTTCCCGCTCCCGTTACGCTGCACAGGGCGGCCAGATCGCTACAGCCTTCGGCGATCTTTTGACGCAGGTTGTCGGTGCCGACATTGTTACAGCTGCAAACCAGCCTGCCTAACACCGGCTGGACCCTCGTGCCGCTGCGCAACAGTTGCAATCGCCGTTCGTTCAGCTCGATGCCGCCGGTGATCCATTCCCTGAACTCCCGGAATTCATCCTTGTCCCCGATTAGGATGGCGCCCACCAGCCTGTCCTGGTAGATGATGCATTTCTTATAATAGCGGCGCGCTTTGTCGATGAAGACGATCTCTTCATAATCGCGCGCGTCGGGACATTCGGGTAACCCGATGCTGCACAGATCGAATCCATGGATCTTGATGATGTTCATCGGCACGGTGCCGGTATACGGCCTTGCGATATCCCCGCTGAGATAACGGGCCAATGCTTCCGCCTGCTGCTCGGCCGCCGCGGTAAACCCATACAGGCCACCTTCGAATTCCGCGATCTCGCCGATCGCATGGATATTCGGATCGGTGGTACGCAGATATCCGTCCACCACGACACCCCTCCGGTGCTCCAGACCTGCCGTTTTGGCGATCTCGATATTCGGCAAGGTGCCGATGGCGAATACAAGCGCATCGCATTCCAGCACCCGGCCGCTTCGAAGACGGATCCCCGTTAGCCGCGTCTGTCCGTAATACAGCTGCACTTCGTCGGAATAATAAATGATACATCCCTGGTCGATCATTTCGTCATGCAACAGCTGGCTTCCCAGATGATCGAGCTGACGGTCCAGGAAACGGCTGCTGCGATGGACGATCGAAACACCGATGTCCATCTCGCGCAATGACGCGGCCAGCTCAAGACCCAGCAACCCGCCGCCTACTACGATGACCCTGCTGCCCGTCTCCAGCCTTTGTCTGAAACGATCGGCATCCCCGCGGCTTCTCAGGGTAAAGATGCCTTCCAGTTCCGGCACCTGACGCGGAAGCGCCGCCCGGCTCCCCATGGCGAGGATCAGTTTATCATAGCCGGTGACGGCGCCCCTCGAGTCCTTTACCTGTTGTTTCTCCCGGTCGATCAGTTCAATGCTGACCCCCCTGTGAAGACGGATGTCGCAATCGATCTCTTCCTCGTCCGTCATTCGTACCAGCTGCTCCCAATGCCGCGTTCCGCTGATATAATCCGGCAGCTGCACCCGGTTGTAAAAAGGAAGGTCCTCCTTATTGAAAACGATGATCTCATCCTCGCCGTTGAGAGCCCGGTAGCTGCGGACGAATGCGTGCGCGCCAGCGCCGGCGCCGACGATCACGATCGTCTCTTTTCTCTTCTGGTAGCGGGTCACTCTTACCGCGCAAAATTTGAGATCCGGCTCCTTGCTTACCGGATCGAGCAGGTTGTGCGTTAGATTGTTCACCCTATTCAGATCGCTGCCCTGTATCGTACCCCAATGCATAGGCATGAATACGCTGCCTTTTTTAACGTTAGCGGTTAACCGAACAGGGACCCTGACCGTGCCGCGCCGCGATTCGACGACTACGATATCGCCGTCCCCGATACCCAGGTGGCAGGCGTCCTCCGGATGCATCTCCAATATAGACTGCGGCGCGTGCTGCCTTAGCCTGGCTACCTTGCCCGTTTTGCTCATGGTATGCCAGTGATCCCGGACCCGACCCGTCGTCAATACCAGCGGGAAGTCCTGATCGGGGAGCTCACTCCGGAGCCCGTCCGCCGGGGCATGAAACCGCGCTTTGCCTGTAGGCGTGGGAAATCGACCGCCGGTGAAAAGACGGACCGGATCAAGGCCGGAGCCGTGCTGCCCCAGTCCTGGCCCGGAGCCCTGCTGCTCCAGTCCTGGCCCGGAGCCATGCCCACCAGTTCCCAGTTCCTGCCCACCTGCAGGAAAAGGCCATTGCACCGACCGGCGTTCACGCAGTATGTCATAATCGAGACCGCTGATATCGATGGACGTCCCGAATGTCAGCAACGCATGTTCGCGGAAGATATCCGCCGGCCCCGCATAATCGAAACCGGTAAAACCCATCTTCTGCGCCAGCCGGCAAAGGATGACGCCATCGGGCAACGCTTCTCCCGGCGGCTCGACGATCTTATCGAGAAGGCTGATCCTTCGCTCGGAATTCGTCATCGTCCCCTGTTTTTCCGTCCAGGCCGCGGCCGGCAGGATCAGATCGGCGTATGCCAGCGTCTCCGGCTTCGTGCTCACCTCCTGCACGACGACGAACCGGGCTTTCTTCAATGCCGCTTCCGCGAGCCGCACGTCGGGAAGACTCACCAGTGGGTTGGTGCCCATGATCCAGATCGCTTTTAGCCTTCCGTCGGCCATGGCTTCGAACATTTCGGTGGCCGTCAATCCCGGCCGGGGAGAGATCGGGCCACTACGCCAATGATCTTCCACCGCCCGCCGATGCGCCGGGTTCGACAGATCGCGATGCGCCGGCAATAAATTCGCCAACCCGCCGGTCTCGCGCCCGCCCATGGCATTCGGCTGACCGGTCAGCGAAAAGGGTCCCGAGCCCGGACGCCCGATATGAGCGGTAGATAAATGCAGATCGATCAGCGATAGCACTTTATCCACTCCTGTGACGCTTTGATTGAGCCCCATGGTCCAGAGACTGATATACCCACCGGCGCCGCCGATCCATTCTGCCGCCTGCCGGATCGACTCGGCCGTTAAACCGCAGATCGCGGCGGCTTCTTCGACCGTCCTTTCGAATACCCGAACACGATAGTCTTCGAATCCTTCCGTATGCTCGCGGATAAAAGCAGTTGAAACCATTCCATTTTCGATCAGCAAACGCCCGATGGCATAATGCAGCGTGACGTCGGTGCCCGGGTTCAGAGGCAGGTGCAGATCGGCGATCGCGGAGCTATCCGTACGCCGGGGGTCGGCCACGATGATCTTTACTGCCGGATGAGCCGCCTTATGCGCCTCGATGCGTCGCCACAGGATAGGATGACACCAGGCCGGGTTCGCGCCGGATAGGAAAAAACAATCGGCGAGTTCGAGGTCGGCATAGCTCAGCGGTACGCTGTCCTCCCCCAACGCCATCTTATATGCCGCGACAGCGGTGGACATACAAAGCCGTGAATTGCTGTCGATATTGTTGCTCCCTATGAAACCCTTCATCAGTTTGTTCGCGACATAGTATTCTTCCGTGAGACATTGACCGGAAATATAGAAACCGACGCTGTCGGGTCCGTATCGCCCGATCAAAGACTTGAACACGGCTGCGGCGCGGTCCAGCGCAGTGTCCCAGCCGACGCGCCGCAGGGGCATCTGTCGGTTGTATCGCATCTGGGGATACAGCAGCCGGTCGCGGCGATCGTTGACGGTATAATGAAGATTCAACCCCTTGCTGCAAAGCATCCCTTTGTTCACCGGGTAATCGGGGTTGCCCTCCACGGTGATCATGCCCTTTCTGTCCTTATAGACATTGACACCGCAACCCACACCGCAGTAACAGCAGGTGGAATGAAAACGCTCGGTATGACGGGGAGGTCCGGACATAATTGCGTTTATGCAGTGACCGGTGTGGTCGTCACCGCGTCGCTTTTTGTCCACCTGACCAAAGCGACGATCCCGGCTGCCAGCAGGATCATCACGCCGATGCAGGTAAAGGCCTGTGAATAGGTGATGTTTTCGGACCTGAACAGGAACCCGAAGATCATGCCTCCCAGGTTGCCGCCGGCGCCGACGGCTCCGCTGATCAACCCTACATTTTTTTCATCGATGAAGGGTACGATGCCATAGGTGGCCCCGTTAGCCATTTTCAGGAAAAGTGCGAACGAGAGCATACAGACGATGGCGACGGCAAAACCCGGGGCCTGTGCGAAGGCGATGAGCCCGATGCCTTCCAGCAGCAGCGCGCAGGTCAGCAATAATCCCTTGCCCCGCATCCCCCAGCGGGCGCCTGCCTTGTCGGAAAAGATCCCGCCCAGCGCCCGTGCGAAAAGATTCATGCACCCGAACATGCCGGCCCAGAAACCCGCGCTGTGCTGCGACAAGTGAAAGTGGTCGACGAAATGCAGCGCGGCTACGTTGTCGAAGGTGATCTCCATCCCGAAACACATCGCATAGGCCAGTGCCAGCGTTGCGACGCGCCAGTCTGCCAGTACGGACCAATCGGTAGTACGCGCTACAGTCTTCCGGCCGATGTCGGAGAAATTTCCGGCGGGCGTATCCTTCGTATAACGGTAATATAAGAAGGCGACGACCCACATCATTATGGCAGGAACGATCATGGCATAACGCCACGCCATATGCGGGATATAACCGAATCCGACGATCGCGGAGAAGATCAGCGGCATGACCATATTGGTGACGCCGCCGCCAAGGTTGCCCCACCCCCCGGTGACTGCACCCGCCGTCCCGCGGACACGCGCGGCGAACATCAGGCTCGTATGTGACTGCGTGATGACAAAAGAGGCGCCTGTCACTCCAATGGCCAACCTGAACAAAAGGAAGGTAGAATAGTTCGTCGCTAATCCGACCAGGAGGACCGGGATGGAGCCTAGCATAAGCAGACGAACGGCGGTCTTGCGCGGTCCGATCCTGTCACAAAGCCTGCCGATCAGTAACCGGGCGATAATGGTCGATGACACCGATGCGATGATGGTATTCCCCACCTGCGACCGGGTGAGCCCCAGATCGGCCCGGATCGTAGGCATCAGGGGAGCCAGACCGAACCATCCGAAGAAACAAACAAAGAACATCAGCCAGGTAATATGAAAAGTCCGCATCTGGACCATTCCCAGCGAAAAAAGCCGGATCCTGTACAAAGGTTGATTTTCAGGTAGCATGCCGGTTGTTTTGGATGGAAAATAACATATGGCAACAACCGATTATGTGATAAAATTAACGAAAAATCGCCAATTTTTTGGCATACGTGCCCATAAAAGTAAATATATTTATTTTTATAATAAATAGCAGGGCACTTCCGCGCCTGCCGCAAGCGCTCCACTCTCCGCCGGATGCAGGGCGAGGGCATTGGCTTGTCTTCCGAGACGTATATCTCCTGATCCGTTTAATGCGACGGGTTCTGCGCGTACCGGCGACCCATGTACGTACACCGGGAAAAACTCATCGAGCGGACTACGCTTTTTCCGCTCGACACCCAGCGGCACACCCATCGGCCCCGATGGAGGGAGCCCGAAACAGGCCTGCAGAAAGGGCTGGATCAGCAGCGTCATATTGACAAAGGTGGAAAAAGGATTGCCGGGCAGGGCGAATACCATTCTCCCGGAAGGCGTCACCCCGCACCACGTAGGTTTGCCCGGCCGCATGGCTATCTTATGGAAAAGTTTTTTTATACCGACCGATTCCAGCGCCGCCGGGACATGATCGGCATCGCCGGCCGAGACTCCGCCGCAAAGGATCAGCAGATCGTCATCGATCAACGTTTGCAGCTGGTCATGCAGCGCTGCCGGGTCATCGGGCGCATGCGTGCACACCGCCGGAACGATACCCCCTTTCCGCAAGGCGGCTTCCAGCTGCCAGCGGTTGCTGTTGCGTATCTGTACCGGACCCACCGGGACGCCTACCGGTACTACTTCATTTCCGGTCGTCAATATGCTCACGCGCGGCAGCCGTTCGACGGTGACACCCGCCCGGCCCAGGGTGGCCAGCAGTCCGATGACGGCAGGTTCGCACACACAGGCGTCTTCGATGGCCGGCTCGCCGGCAGCCAGATCCTCTCCCTGTCTCGCGATATTCTGCCATGGACGCCATGGAAAAGAAGGATCGGCGGGTGCGGGCAATACGCCGGAAGGCAGATCGGCCGCCGTCCCGGGCAATTCCACAAAGGGATCGCCTTCTTTTACATTTTCCCGGCGGATCACGATATCGGCCGGCGCGGGTACGGCCGCACCGGTCATGATCCTGAAACATTCCCCGGCGCCAATGACGGTGTTCATTTCGGGCCTCCCCCCCGCATACAGGACACCCGCCACGCGAAAACGCCGGATACCCAGCTCCAGGTCTGCATAGCGAAGGGCATACCCGTCCATGGTCGCGCGGTCGAAAGGCGGATAATCCCGGTCGGCGCGGACAGTCTCCGATAATACCCGCCCGAACGCCTGCTCCAGCGACACCTCTTCGCGTCCGAAGGACCGCGCCTGCGATAATACGATTTCTCTTGCCTGCCTATAATTGATCAACATGTCGACACTTTGCATTCATCGGCCGCGGCACTCAATGCCCTCCTCCCTTCATCATTTTCCTTGCATGAAAAACGGCCGGTAGTATCGCCTCCAGCGACTCCTTCGCCCCGTCGCTGCTGCCGGGTAACGTTACGATCAGCGTGTGCCTGATCGACCCCGCCACTCCCCTGCTCATCATAGCCATCGGCGTGCGCTGCTGGCCATAGGCCCGCATCGCCTCCGCGATCCCATCCGCATCGCGCTCAAGGATCGAGCTGACGGCCTCCACCGTATTATCCCTTGGTCCGAGACCCGTCCCGCCGGTCGTAAAGATGAATTGAATGTCTTCGTCTACCCATTGCCGTACCTGCTGCTGGATCACCGTCTTCTCATCGGGCACGACGACATAGGACACCACCAGCGCACCCGCCGCCGTCAGCATATCCTGTATGATCCGGCCGCTTTTGTCTTCGCGCTTCCCCTCCGCCGTCGAATCCGAACACACCATGACCGCGCAGGTCGGCGCAGTGGCGAAATAGCGCTCCCGGTCGCTCTTGCCGCCCCTCTTTTCGAGCAACCGGATATGACCTATCTCCAGTTGTCTGTCTACGGGCTTGAGCATATCGTAGATCTCGAGCGCTGCCACGGCCACTCCGGTCAGGACTTCCATCTCGATGCCGGTCCTTCCTATCGACCGGGCCTCGGCTGTGATCAGGATGCCGGTCCTTCCCACGGGCCACTCGTCCCCGGGCGTCGCACCCGTGCCGGGACCGGGGATTTCGAATTCCATCTCCATCCCGTCGATAGTCACCGGATGACAATGCGGCAATAGCTGCGGCGTATGTTTGGCGCCCAAAAATCCTGCGGCCCTTGCCACGTCAAAAAGATTGCCCTTGGGCAGCTGCCCGTTCCGAATGATCTCAATGGTCGCGGGAGAACAAAAGACGATGCCCGATGCCCGGGCCGTCCTCAGAGTGATCTGCTTGTGGCTGATGTCGCGCATGAAGGCGAATTTACGCCATCATCCCGACATATACCTTCCCGCCCTTCACCTGCACGGGAAACGTGCGGATCTTGTATTCCTCGCCGCTTAGACACTCGCCGGTGCGTAAAGAGAACGTCTTCTTATGAAAAGGACAAGCGATCTTGGGTTCGCACTGCTCGCCGGCGCTGCCGGTCATCCCGCGCGAAAGCGCCATTTGCATCTTGTGGGGACAGCGGTTCTCCGTGGCGAACCATTCGCCACGCCGCTTGAAATGAAAGATAGCGATCTGCTCTCCGCCGAGAAGGACGCACGCTCCGCCGTCGGCAGGGATATCCTCCACCCGGCAGGCGTTGATCCATTTCACTCGTTCAGCTGTAGTCGTCGTATTCATAGAAAAAAATTAAAAGTTTACCATTCCCGCGCCTTGATCTGACCGCGCAGGTCATCGAATTCCAGCGCCGGATCCTTTTTCCGGGGCGCATTGACGAAATGATTGAACCGCTTCCGCAGCTCGGGGTTCTCCACGACCTCCTTCCATTCACATTTGTAGCTGTCCACGAGACCCTGCATCTCCCGCTCCCATTGCGCGCCCATACCCAGGCTGTCATTGATCACGACATTGCGCAGATAGCTCATGCCGCCCTCCATCTTGTTCAGCCAGGTGGCCGTCCGCGTCAGCGGGTCGGCCGTACGGATATAGAACATCAGGAACCTGTCGAGATACCGGATACAGGAGGCGGCATCGATATCCGATGCCAGCAGCTGCGCATGCTGCGGTCTCGATCCGCCGTTGCCGCAGACATACAGGTTCCAGCCTTTTTCCGTGGCGATGATCCCGAAATCCTTGCCCTGCGCCTCGGCACATTCCCGGATACAGCCGCTGACGCCGCCTTTTATCTTATGCGGGGCGCGGATCCCGCGGTATCGTTCTTCGATCCCGATCGCGAAGGAAACGCTGTCATGTAATCCAAAACGGCACCAGGTGCTGCCCACGCAGCTCTTCACGGTACGCAACGCCTTCCCGTAGGCATGACCGCTCTCGAACCCCGCTTCGATCAGCTCTTCCCAGATGGACGGAAGATCGCCGACATGCGCACCGAACAGATCGATACGCTGACCACCGGTGATCTTGGTATACAGCTTGTATTTCTTCGCCACTTTTCCCAGCACGATCAACTTGTCCGGAGTGATCTCGCCACCCGGGATGCGCGGCACGACCGAATAGCTGCCCCCTTTCTGGATATTGGCGAGATACCGGTCATTGCTATCCTGTATGGTCGCCTGTTTGGCGATATTCTCGTTCCAGATGCTGGCCAGGATGCTGGCAACGGCCGGTTTACAGACCTCGCATCCGTCGCCCTTACCCCATTTCTTCAACGTATCCTCATAGGTATGCACGTCATGGAGCCTGATGAGATCGAAAAGCTCCTGCCGCGATTTCGTGAAATGTTCGCACAGCGTGTTGCGGATATACACGCCCGCCGCCTTCATCGTTCCCGTCATCAGATCCTTCACCAATGGGATACATCCGCCGCATCCCGTGCCCGCGCGTGTACATTTCTTCACCCCGTCCAGTGTTTCCACCCCCTGCTCCGTCACCGCCGAACAGATCGCCGCCTTGGTCACCGATTCACAACTACAGATCAGGGCCTCATCCGGAAGATGCATCACGCCCGCACCCTCCGAAGACCCGTCCCGGCTACCGAGTATCAGGTCCTCCGGATCGGGTGGAAGGACTAGCCTGTTGTTCACTGTCTGTAATAAAAGATTATAGGCGCCGGCATCCCCGATCAGGACGCCGCCGATAAGATATTTCCCGTCACTGCTGATATTGATCCGTTTGTAAACGCCCTTGTGCCTGTTCTCGAACACGATGCTCTTGCAATCCGGCTCGGCGGCAAACGGATCGCCGAAACTGGCCACGTCCACCCCGATGAGCTTCAGCTTCGTGCTCATATCGAAGCCGGTGTACGTCTTGTTCCCCCCTGCCAGGTTTGTGGCGACCACATCCGCCATTTCATAACCCGGGGCTACCAGCCCATAGATCATTCCCTGCGAAAGCGCGCATTCCCCAATGGCATAAATATGCTTGTCGGACGTCTGCAGCTTATCATTGACCAGGATGCCGCCCCGCGTGCCGACCGAAAGACCCGCCAGCCGCGCCAGCTCGTCACGGGGCCGGATACCCGCCGAGATCACCAGCATATCCACGGCAAGCCTCGATTCATCGGCGAATTGCAACCCTTCCACCCGTCCATTACCTTCGATGGACTGGGTCACCCTGTTAAGATGCAGCTGCAACCCCAGCTTGCGAAGACTGGCCTCCAGTGCGGCACTCCCCGCGCTGTCGATCTGCCGGGGCATCAGTCTCGGGGCGAACTCGATCACGTGCGTCCGGGGGATACCGAGATCGAGCAGGGCCTTGGCCGCCTCCAGCCCCAATAAACCGCCGCCGATGACGGCCCCGCTTTTCGCCCGCGGAGCATAGGCCTTTATCCGCTCGAGATCTTCTATCGTTCGGTATACGAAAACTCCCTCCTTCTCGATCCCGACGATATCCGGCACGAAGGCCGAGGAACCCGTGGCCAACACCAGTACGTCATAGGGCTGCGAAAGACCCCTTAAGGAATGCACCACCCGCGCCTGCC
>DASYSV010000077.1:0-4440 GCA_036010185.1 Puia sp. | reverse complement strand
AGATCTATGGTGGTAACGGCAGACTTTTTTCTGCTGAGCTGACCACAGAAGCGCTGGAAGCCGTGTATGAATATTGTCTGCAAGGCGGCTGTACCCAATTCCTGATCACGCTGGCCACGAATTCCATCGACAAATTCATCCGGGCTATGGAAGTTGCCCGGGAATATCGCATCAGCGGAGGAAAGGGCCTGCTCGGTGTGCACCTGGAGGGTCCCTATATCAACCCCGCGAAAAAAGGGGCGCACCTGGAGAAATTCATCCGGCGGCCGACACCGGAAGAAATAGAGCTCCTGATCACCAAAGGGAAGGATGTATTGAGGATGATGACCCTTGCACCCGAGCAATGCGACCCCGAATGTATAGAGCTCCTGCTCCGGAACGGGATCGTGGTGTCGGCGGGGCATAGCAATGCTACATACGAAGAGGCGACAGACGGCTTTTACAAGGGTATCCCCGCAGCAACACATCTTTTCAATGCCATGTCGCCATTACAGGGGCGTCAGCCGGGGATGGTCGGGGCTATTTATGACCACAATGACGTCCTCACCAGTGTCGTATGCGACGGCATTCATGTCGACTTCGCTTCCGTCCGCATCAGCAAAAAGATCCTAGGGGAAAGGCTGTTCTTTATCACGGATGCCGTAGCGGAAGTACAATATGGCGAATATGTGCATGTATTCCGGGGAGACCGCTATACGTTGCCCGACGGCACCCTTTCCGGATCGGCCCTGACGATGTTGCAGGCCGTCCGCAATGGCGTGGAAAAGACGGGGATCCCACTGCCCGAAGCTCTGAGGATGGCATCACTGTACCCGGCTCAGCTGATAGGATTGCAGGACCGGTTGGGTAGCATTTGCCCGGGGGCGAGCGCCGATCTGATCCTGCTGGACGAGCAATTGAATTTGTTGCAGGTTTTTGCGGAAGGAGAAGAATAAGTCTAATGAATTAAGTGGAATCACGTAATTTTAGTTGCGCTTTCTCCTATTAAGAAAAAATTCGACCGGCGGTCGGTCATAAAAAGGTCTACCCTCTGTTATATTGTTAAGGATATCCCCTCACCCAAATGTCACGTATTGTTATGAAATGGTCTTATGTTATCTCTTTTGCCGCAGGAATCCTTTTTTTCACCTTACTCACATGGTCTTTCTGGTGGTTAGTTGGCGGCGCCGTCATTTTGGTTGGCGCCTGGGTCTATCAGATGGTTGCTGAGCGGCGTTATATGCACGCGGTGAAGACCGCGACCCTTGAAAACCAGCTTCGGGAACTCCAGGCCAAACTGGACAGATCCGTTTACCGGGAACAGCAGCTATCCAGGATAGCGGAGCAGGCCATGACCGCCAAAAAGCAATGGCTGGCCACGCTGAACCAGGAGATCCGCACTCCCGTGAACGGTATGGCTGGCATGGCTTCGTTATTGGCCGATACCTCACTGAACGACCAACAGCTTGAATATATCAACGGGATCCAGCACTGCGGCGAACAATTAGTGGCAGTGGTGAATCATATCCTTGTCGACGATCTGCTGAATACTTCCCTCATCGGAACGGATGACGGTCAGCCGCAGGAAGACCATCTCGATCTCCGCGGCGCCATAAAAGACGTTCTCGATCTGTTTGCCGGAAGGGTGGGGGATAAAGGCCCTGTGCTTTCCGCACATATCGACGACCAGATACCGCAACAGCTGGCCGGAGAAGGGGGAAGGATCAAACAGATCCTCATCAACCTGGTGGATAATGCCGTGAAGAATACCAGCCAGGGCGAGATCAGCATAGATGCCCGTCTGTTAAAGATAAAAGAAGACGCCCCTCTGGAGCTGGGATTCGAGGTGCGGGATACCGGCAATGGGATACCGGCATCCAGGATAGGAAAGATATTCGAAGGGCTTTCCCCCGTGGCGCCGGGTGATGAAAATCCCGGTCTCGGATTGGTGGTATGTCGCAGGCTGGTGGAAATGATGGACGGTTCCATCGAGGTCCGGAGCGAACCGGGTAAAGGATGCACCTTTAGCTTCCATCTGTGTTTAAACGCCGCCGGGGTTCAACCTTCGCGGCAACCGATCTCCGCGGCAACCTCCGCGACCGTCCTCACCGATGAGGTCCGGCGTCTGGCTCTTAAGGTCTAACCCCGGCATCTGAATGTTTGATATCCATGCAAAACCCTATGATCTTTTCGAAAGATTATCCTCTTAATATACTTATCGCCGAAAATAATCCGGACGCCCGGGCGTCTACTACCACTATTATAACCGAATTGGGATACCAGCCCCGGGTGGCGGCGAGCACCGAAGAGCTGCTACATCTGACGTGCACCGAATCTTATGACGTCATCCTGATGGATATCCATATGCCTGCTGTAGAAGACATGCTCGCCACAGGCCTGTCCGGCAGGAAAGACGGACGGCCGCTCATCATTGGTATTACGGGCAACGCCCGGCCAGGTTTCAAACAGATATGTCTGCAGGCGGGGATGGATCACCATATCCGGAGACCCGTCGATCCGCAGGAGCTGAAGCTCCAGCTCAAAGCCTGTTCCGTGTTGTCGGGGAATCGGCGGATTCGCACCGCCGGCGAGTGACCCTATGGATGGCCTTTCGATTCCGCGGTGTGCGGGCTCGTGGCATTTGTGCTGATCAGCTCTTTAACGGCGGCGGTCTTGTAGTCCTGTCCCTTGCCGATGGCTTGCGCGGTAGGCAGCGCCTCGACGTCGGGTAGGATGCCCCGGCCATCCTTCACCCGCTGTTTGTCCACCACCAATCTGAACCGCGGCAGACGGAAGCGAACCTTCGTTACAGGCAACGTGACGTCGGGGATCATCCAGGCAGTATTTCCATAAGATCCTCCACCCGTCTCTTCACCCACCAGCGTAACATTGGACTGACCCTTCAACGCCCCCGCAAAAAGACAGGTCGCCGAAAATGAATTCCCTCCGGTCATGATGTACACCCGCCCGTCGAAGTGCAGTTTTTTCAGCGGCGTGTAATAATGTCGTTCGAAATACCCGAAATGATAAAATCCGTCGGAGCGTTTGGAGGTCGTCACTATAGTCAGGAGGCGATACAGAAAGCCGTTGTTGATGTACCGGTCGTATTTGCTATGGCGGCGGACGGTATAGAGCGAATCGGCCAGCTTGAATTTTTTGTCGATGAGATACCGCGTGAGCAGGGTCGATAACGAGGCTTCTCCCCCTCCGTTGGAGCGGACATCGATCACAAGGTTTTTTATCCGTCGATCCTTCATCTCACCGAAGGAGTGACGGAAAAATCCCCGTAACCCATAACCGCTTTCGAAGGTATTGAGCGTGAGGAAAGCCGTTTCCGTGGCGCTGTCCACTCTAAAATCCCGGTTGAGCAGCCGTTCGCGTTCTTTGCGTCTTTTCCGGCTCGGCGGTCTCAAACGCCGTGGGGGACCCTGTCCCCGCTGACCCGTGCCCGGAAGGAGCACTCGTCCGAGACTTCCCCTCAGGGTATCCGCCCGCGGATTGTACAGCGGGATGCGGATCTCACGAGCTATTCCCGATGTATCAAGATAGCCGATGTCGAAGGAATCGGCGGATCCGAGTATCTCCTTGATCCAGGAGCTGAAATGCAAACCTGTGCTCAGGTATTGGTATTTTCCCGTCAGGTTGTAACCGTCCGTCACTATATAGGGGAACAGCGTGTCCGTCAATTGCCGCGGTGTCCTGCCGTCGATGGACAGGATCACCGTCCCTCTTCGCAAAACGGAATCCCGGCGGTTGAGATTGGCGGCCACCACCATCGTATCGGGCCAGCATTTCAGGATAAGGGGAAATTGCGTCAGCCTTGCCGTATCCAGATATTTAGCATAGGCCTTAGAAGCCCTTACCGAAGTATGCCCGCAATCCACCTGTGCGATGACATGACTCAGGACAACCCTGAATTGCTCTTCTGTCATCGAATCCCGGATGGCAGCCCATCCTTCGTCGAAATAGCGGGTCATGCTATCCTTTGTCGTATACCAGTAAAGACTGGGGTGCCAGGTCTCGAGCACATTCCGGAAAACGGTATAATCCTTTCGGAGCTCATCGGGAGCATATTTCCGGTCGGCGCGGAAATCTTTCGTGCCAGCGCATGCGGTAAGGAAAAAAGAGAGGAGGAACCAATAGGATCGGCAAAATAGCTTCATGTGGTGGGTTCATTTGGAAGTAAAAGCGTTCCATCCCTGTGCGGTAATGTCGAACGTGTTGCCTCCTTTGGTGATGATCTTGCTCCCTTTTTCAGGCTCAGTCATATATCCGATGACACTGATCTGTTCATTGAGGACCAGCTTATCGTAATCCTGCTGGGCGATGGTGAAAAGGAGTTCGTAATCCTCTCCGCCGCTGAGCGCGCAGGCCGTCGGATCGAGCTCGAACTTGAAAGCTGCCTGCCGCGTATCTTCCGCGACGGGTATCTTTTCCTCGTACAGCACACAACCCAGACTG